>JABMPO010000140.1 GCA_013203015.1 Fidelibacterota bacterium | reverse complement strand
GCACCAAAACGGCGTTGCTGGAACTAATGAACTCGGGTTGCAGCACCAGTTCCGATCACCTGTATCTGTTTCCGGCTCGGGAAACCGGCGAATTAATCGATGCACAGATTACCGTTGCCCGGGATGTCGGCGCGCGCTTTCACGCCACTCGCGGTTCCATGTCGCTTGGTAAATCCAATGGTGGACTGCCACCGGATGACACAGTCCAGACCGAAGCTGAGATTCAGGCTGACACGGAGCGTTTACTGAAACTATACCACGATGATGGGGAAGGAGCAATGATCAGGCTGGCTCTGGCACCATGTTCGCCTTTTTCGGTGACCCCGGAACTGATGCGTTCCACCGTCGGATATGCCCGCGTTAACAATCTGCATATTCATACTCATCTCGCGGAGACATTGGACGAGGATAAATTTTGTTTGAATATGTTCGGGAAACGACCAGCAGATTATGTGGACTCCCTGGGCTGGATTACCGATTTCGCCTGGTTTGCCCATGCAATCCATGTTAATGATGATGAAATCAAACGCCTGGGGGACGCAGGCGTTGGTATCAGTCATTGTCCGTCGTCAAATATGCGATTGGGATCGGGGATCGCTCGCATTCGGGAAATGCTGAACGCTGGTGTGAAAGTATCGCTGGGCGTAGATGGTTCCGCTTCTAATGACGGCAGCAACCTGTTGTTGGAAGCCAGACAAGCGCTGCTGATTTCGCGTTTGCGGGAAGAAGATTATTGGCTCACCGCTCGCGATGTATTAGAAATTGCCACCCGCGGTGGTGCCGCAGCGCTGGGTCGTAACGATATCGGTCAACTAACGGTGGGCAAGCGGGCTGATTTGGCTCTATTTTCGGTGGCGGGACTCGAATACGCCGGCGCTCAATCCGATCCCCTGGCCGCCCTGATTTTCACCGTGCGACAATCACCGGTGGATTATTTGCTGGTCAATGGGGAAATCCGTATTCGCAAAGGAAAAAGCCGGGTTGATGAACAAAAACTGGTGCAAACCCACAACTGGATTGCTCAGCAAATGCTGGAACAGGCAGGCCGGAAAACCGGCATTGATTTTATGAAAAACGAGGGGAAAGAATAACCATGTGGTCTTCAATAAAAAATATTCAATTTCCTGAGACATTGGCCGAAGCCGGGAATCTGGCCGCTCAAAAAAACGCCGCAATTTTCAGTGGTGGCACTTACCTGGCGGCTCAGCGCGATCAGTCGGTACTCAGCCTGGTGGATATCAACAAACTGGTAACTAAAAAGATTGATTATTCCCATGGCAAACTGTACTGCGGAGCCGGTGCTACTTTGCAGGATTTAATAGATTTTTTTTCCAAAGATGATAAACACCACCTGGCAGCCGCTGCTCGCTGGTCCTGTGCTTCGAAAAATATTCGCAATCAGCGCACCATCGGCGGCGAGATCGCTCAAGGTCGCTGTAATTCGGAAGTAGTGGTTGGTATATCAGCTCTGAATGCCCAATTGGAAATGAAAGAGCGTCGCATCATAACTGGATTGAATATCGATCTGGCAACCGTGAACACTATCCATTTAGAACGATTTGCGGTACTGCCATCAGCGCCAGCGTTTGTGATTGTGGTTGGTGTCAAAAGAGGAGTAAAAATAAGAATTGTGATCGGAGGACAAGCCCGACAATTGACGATGCGGGATATTTCGGAAAAAGAATTCGATGACCAGTTGATCGACAATCTAAGCATCTCAGCGGTAGATAATTTCGACGACGACCATTTGGGTACACGGACCTACAAGCAAGCTGTGATACGAACCGGATTGCAGCGGGTTAAGGGGGTTTTATGAAAGTCGATTTTATTCTGAATGATCGACCGGTTACATTGGCAGCAGAACCTGGTGCCAACCTGTTAGAATTATTGCGAGAGCAAGGATTATTCAGCGTCAAACACGGTTGCGATCACGGTGAATGCGGCGCCTGTACAGTACTGCTGAATGACAATGCGGTTAACGCCTGCCTGGTGCTGGTCCATACTGTGGCTGGCAAACGCATTGAAACGGCCGAGAAATTCAGCGATCATGAAAATCTGCATCCTTTACAGGAAAAATTCATCGAATCCGGCGCTATCCAATGCGGTTTCTGCACCCCGGGAATGATAATGGCGTTGGAAGCTTTGCAGCGTAAAAATCCTGAACCAACGGAAGCCGCTGTGCGCGATGCACTGGCGGGAAATCTCTGTCGCTGCACAGGGTATGTCAAACCGGTGGAGGCAGCCTTATGAAAGTGATTGGGAAAAATACTATCCGGGTCGACGGTCGCGCCCTAGCCACCGGCCAGCCGGTTTTTGCCGATGATATTCAACTGGCGAATTTGTTATATTGTAAAATACTTCGTAGCCCGGTCGCCCATGCCCGGATAAAAAATATTGATATAACCCGTGCCATGAACCGGGAAGGGGTGCATCTTGTTTTAACCCATGAAGATTTTCCTCCCCATTATTATACCACCGCGGGACAGGGGTATCCGGAGCCATCCCCGCGGGACATGCTTATCCTCGAATCCACCGTTCGTTATGTTGGCGATCGGGTGGCCCTGGTGGCAGCGGATACGCTGGAGTCCGCTGAAGCAGCCTTGGCGGATATTATCGTTGAATATGAAGAGCTACCAGCGATCTTCGATCCGCGGGAATCACGCACCAGTTCGACCTGTATCCATCCCGAAGAGGGAAAAATAGATATTCATGATACCGCCCGGAATATTGCCTCGCATATTGAGGCTGAAGTTGGTGATGTAGACCGGGCTTTTAAGTCAGCGGCGCATGTGTTTGAATGGGAGTACAGCACACCTTTTGTTCAGCAGGCCCATATCGAACCGCATATAACCCTGACCTGGATGGATGAGAATGGCCGTCTGGTTATCCGTACTGCTACCCAGGTGCCATTTCACGTTCGGCGGATTGTTGCGGAAGTGCTGGATATTCCGGTGCGGAAGATCCGTGTAATCAAGCCCCGGATCGGGGGCGCTTTCGGCGGCAAACAAGAAATTTTGAATGAGGAATTATGCGGCGCTGTGACCCTGAGGACTGGTCGGCCGGCACGTCTGGAATTTACTCGCGAGGAGGAATTTTACGCTGCTCGCTCCCGGCACCCCCAGATATTGAATTTCAAGCTGGGCATCAATCAGGATTATACAATTAATGCCATCGATTTGGATATCCTGGAAAATTCCGGGGCTTACGGACCCCATGCCCTGACCGTCATGACAGTTTCGGCCCAGAAAGCTTTATCTCTGTATCGAGTACCTAATCTGCGGGTCAAGGGCGATGCCGTTTATACCAACCTGCCAATCACCGGAGCTTATCGCGGTTATGGAGCTCCGCAGGGTTTCTTCGGATTGGAATCGATAATGGATGAGGTTGCCTGTGAATTGGGCATTGATCCGGTGGAATTCCGCCATAAGAATTATGTGCAGGTGGGTGATGATCTGCCAATCGCTGCCATTCTTGGTGAAGGCCGGGAAGGATTTCCGGCTCAAGTGCGTAGCACCGGGATGAAAGATTGTTTGGAGGAAGGTAAAAAATTAATTAACTGGGAAGAGTTTAGGCAGGTTCCGAAAGACGAAAAATTAAGTCGGGGTGTTGGTGTGGCAATCGTCGGACAAGGATCGGGAATTCCCGGGATTGATATGGGTGCCGTATTCATTAAAATGAATGAAGACGCCAGTTTTAATCTATTGATGGGAGCCACCGATCTGGGTACCGGTTCCGACACCGCTTTGGCGCAGATCGCTGCCGAAGAGCTGGGGGTACCGGTAGAAAAAATAATCGTGTATTCGTCCGATACTGACTTGACACCTTTTGACAAAGGGGCCTATGCTTCCAGCACGACTTACATTTCCGGTGGAGCGGTTTACAAGGCAGCTGTTGAAGTCAAAAAACAAATCCTGGAGCTGGGGAAAAAACTACTGGGAGTAGACGAAGCAAAGATTGATGATCAGATGGTGGTGGCCAATGATGGAACGAGCATATCGTACGTCGATATCTGCACCAAGACTTTTTATACTGAAGAGCAGACCCAGATCATGGCAACGGCCTCCCATATGAGTTTCGATTCACCCTCACCGTACAATGCCACTTTCGTTGATGTTACCGTGGACACGGAAACGGGGTTGGTGACGGTGAACAAAGTGGTGTCGGTCACCGACATCGGGCAGGTGATTAATCCTCAGATGGCTGAGGGTCAGGTAGAGGGTTCCATTCCTCAAGCCCTGGGCATGGCTCTGTCAGAATTCATGATCTTTGACAAT
>JABMPO010000139.1 GCA_013203015.1 Fidelibacterota bacterium | reverse complement strand
TGATTGTCATGCTCATGGATCTTCGGCAGTCCGTCCGGGAAATTATTGTAACAGGAAAAGATTGGGTGATCATGGGGTAATTCAACCAGATCCCGGTCAGGAAACACGCGGCTAATTTCCCGCCGGAAAGATTCATCAAGCCCATAATTATCGTCTACATGCAGGAAGGCTCCCCGCAGCAGAAATTCCCGCAGCCGTATTATTTCGTTTTCGGAAAATCGGATATTACCGTGACCGGTCATATATAAATAAGGATGACTGAAAAGTTCCTTGTCGGTCAATTTTAGTTGAATTTCTGCCTTTGCTACATTGATTTGCGTTGTTCTATCGATATAACCCAAAAGATTTGGCAAGCTGCTGGGATCACTGTACCAGTCGCCCCCGCCACTATAATGAATACGGGCAATCGTGAATTGTTGTCCCAGCACTATCAGTGGAAGGAGGAAAAGTATCAGGAGAAATCTGCTTTTCATACTAATTACTGTTTGCTAATGTATTATTGTTGCCATTGAATTTTAATAAAATTCCTATCCCGGTAGTCCTGAAATTACAATAGTAATTGAATAAAAATTGTATATTCACTTTCAGGTAATGTTCCTGATAATTGATTGGACAGCAATGAGTCAATTGTAACTGTTTGGCGCATTATCACTTAAAAATTCTAATTTCCACCCATGAAAATCGCAGGACCATTGCTGCCTGGCCGGTTTATTGATCGCCCCAATCGTTTTTTAACCAGAGTTGAGCTGGATGGGCAAATAGTTGAAAGCCATTTACCTGATCCGGGACGTTTGAAAGAATTATTATTTCCCGGAACCACAGTTTATCTACGACCAGCCCCGGTTGAATCAAAACGAAAAACCAGATTTTCCACTGTGATGACGGAGCACAATGGCGTTTTGATCTCTCTGGATTCCACGCTGCCAAACCATTTCGTAAAAGAAGGATTGAGGAATCATAGCTTACCTCAGCTCAGGGATTTTGAACTGGTCAGGCCGGAAGTGAAATTTGGACGGCATCGATTTGATTTTCTTTTGCGAAGTAAGCGAGGACTATTCTATCTTGAGGTAAAATCGGTAACTTTCGTTGCTGAAGGTATTGCCCGGTTTCCTGACGCTGTTACCGAGCGGGGTGCCCGGCATGTTGCCACGCTGGGTGAAATTGTTGTAAACGGTACCGAAGCGGGTATTCTGTTTGTTTGTCAGCGTCACGACGCGAAAAAATTTCAGCCCATGTTTGATCGCGACCCTCATTTTGCTCATGAATTGGTGCTGGCTCATGAGCGCGGTGTTAATATCTGGTGTATAACCACTAAAGTTAGTTTGGATGAAATGGTCTATTGGCAGGAAATTCCCCTGTCTCTGAATGCATAAATATAACGCTAATCTAAAATATCTGTTGATACTGCTGGTGATCTTTACCGTTCTGTTACTGGTTGCCTGGAGCTGTGCAGCAGTCCGTCCGCCCGGTGGAGGACCAGAGGACACTACTCCACCATATTTAATTTCTGTTGATCCACCGAGCAAAACGATCAATATCAACGGTGGTCAGGAAATCAGAATAGGGTTCTCAGAATATATCGATGAAAAAACGGTGGAAAATGGATTCTATCTATCACCGATCACAGAATTTCCGCTGCAATTAAAATATAAGGATGACGAAATAATTGTAAATCTGCCGGATTCACTCATTCATGATCAGACCTATGTAATTACCATTGGTCGCCAATTGAAAGACGAGCGGGGTGTTGAGCTGGCCGAACCGGTTCCCCTGGCTTATAGTACCGGCGATAGAATAGAGCATGGTGTAATCAGGGGAAAAGTTTATTTTAATGACGGCCCGGCTGCCGTTCATCTATGGGATTTGTCTTTATTATCAGAGACCGATTCGGTGTTTGCCCAAATCCCCCATTTCAGGACTGATGCAGCTGATGACGGCAGCTTCAGTTTCCAGTTCCTGCGACCGGCCCGCTATCAGATTCTTGCCATTGAACGGGCTGGTGTTGGTTACGGATTAAAGACCGAACGCTTCAGTTATGGTTTAAGCAGTATTAACTATCTGGATCTTACAACCGACTCGCTGATTGCCAATGTTGATTTACCAATGTGGCACGAACCTCAGAAACTGAAATTGCTGCGTGGTGACTGGACGGGGCATTTTCATGGACGACTGTATTTCAACAACGCCCTGCAATCTGCACCGGAATGGTTGAAAATTATCGATGATGCTGGCAACGCCGTTTTCAATTTTGATTATTTATTAGATCCGCTGGACAGTAGTTCGGTATTGATTGTTACGGATGATTCGGTAACGGCTGTAAAACTCAATCTGTGGACCGGAGGCTTGCTGGATGTTTTTGAACAGGAACTCGATACTGCCAGCGTTACCGTGCGTACGCCCACAACCAGTGATACCATGGCAGTCAATGTTTTAATACCTGAAACAAATATGAAATTGGTGGCTGGCGCAAGTGGTCTTAATCTGGTTGTAGATACACCGGTAGCCGTCTGGCCAGATACTTCAGCGATTAGAATAGTATTAAATGATACAACTGAGATCACTTTCACGATCGATCCGGTGAACCAGATCCAAGTTCGGATAATTCACAAGGATGAATGGTTTGAAGTGGGGAAATACAAATTAATTATTCTTGGTGACAGCCTGATTGCTAGCGATGGAACAACACTGGCAGATTCCTTGTTATCAATTG
>JABMPO010000138.1 GCA_013203015.1 Fidelibacterota bacterium | reverse complement strand
GTGGGATCAGATGGCTTAATATTTTTCACAACCGCAGTCTCCTGCTCATCAATTATTTGCCCAATGAATTGGTCTTTAAACCAACCGTCTTCGATTTTATTTCCCAAGCCAGGTGTTTCGGTCTGTTCAAGTATTTCGATTCCGGTAAGGCGGGAAAATTCCGGATTGATACCTACCATTATCGTCAAATCCGGAGAGAATCCATTTCCTTTGGCTTTAAAAGCAATTCCCACTGGAGTACCGGTAGTGTCTTTACCAATGTATACAATAATATCTTCCCGTACCTGCAGCTCGTCATAATGATCATATTCAGGTAAAACCGTAGAAATGGCCTGTTTCAGAACTTTAAGTCGATTCGCAGCTATTCTTGGTGCCGTAACTCCGTCCCACATTGAAAGAACGCTACCGGACAATGCCGCAATGATCGTCAGCACAACAATCATTTTGGTTGAAGTATTCATGCGCGTGGCTCTCCGAAATATTTTGGCCGGGTATAACGGTTAATCAGAGGCGTAACTGCATTCATCAAGAGAATCGAATACATGACCCCTTCCGGTAATCCTCCAAATAAACGAATTACCACCAGCAATATGCCGGCGCCAACTCCAAAAATCCAGGCGCCTTTCGGGGTAATTGGTGATGTGACCATATCGGTGGCCATGAAGAAAGCGCCCAGCATCAAGCCACCACTGAACAAATGGAACCAGGGGCTGGGATAATCGCTGGGATTTAGCAGCCAGAAGATTCCGCCAAAAATAAACACAGTACCAAGATAACTAACGGGAATGCGCCAATCAGCGTATTTTTTGATAATCAGGAACAGACCTCCTGCGATGATAACAATGGCGGATGTTTCCCCCAGACACCCGCCGGTATTACCATACAAGAGGTCCATGAAAGTTGTAGTCAATTTTTCGAACTTAAAGCCGCCCAGCGGAGTCGCGGTTGAAACCGCATCTACCAGCGTGCGCGGATTGGTCCAGGTTGTAATCGCAACCGGAAAACTGGCCTGTAAAAAGGCTCTGCCAAGTAGGGCTGGATTGAAAATATTGTACCCCAGTCCGCCAAAAATATGTTTACCAACAGCTATTGCGAAAACGACGCCAATAATAGCACTGGATAAATCAAATGATGGTGGCAGAGTTAAGGCCAATAATAAACCGGTTATTGCAGCGCTGCCGTCTTTGATTGTAAATGCTTCCCCTTTCAGCTTATTGAGCAGTGCCTCTGTCACCAATGCTGCGGCAACACAGGTGACGATCATAAATATGGCTGCCCAGCCAAAATAATACACTGACATACCCACAGCTGGTATCAAAGCAACAATTACCGTCCACATTATCCGGGAAACACTGTCAACAGTGCTAAGATGCGGACTGGAAGACATGATCAGCATCTGACTGGGTTTATACAGTTTTGCCCGAGGATCTTTTTTCGGTTTGGGTTTTTTAACGGGGAGCGGTTTTGGTTCCACAGGCTTTTGCTCCAACTGTTCCGGAATTTTCTTTTCTTCGTCCATTGTGAGTCTCTCTAAGCCACTTCTTTTTCTTTACGTTTCATTTCTCCAACCCGCAATTTTCCAAGCCGAATCCATTGGACCAGGGGAATCTGCGATGGGCAAACAAATGAACAGGAACCACATTCAATACAATTCATGATACCTAATTCTTCAGCAGCGGCAGTTTGTCCCATTTCGGATAACCGGGCGATTCTGGTAGGTAATAAAAACATTGGACAAACTGAAACACAGGTCCCACATCTAATGCAGGGCAACGCCTGTTCAGCCGGTTGACCTTGAGCCGCGGTGCATACAATACCACTGGTTGCTTTCACCGTTGGTGATTGTAGATTATGCTGAGCCAAACCCATCATTGGTCCACCCATGAAAACCTGAGTAGTCTCTTCATTTAATCCACCACAGAACTCCAGGATTTCCTGGAATGGAGTCCCAATTCGCGCCAATACATTTTTAGGCTCATTGATGCCATCACCAGTAACGGTTACGATCCGTTCTATCAGAGATTTACCATTGATTACAGCATCCGCAACCGCAATTGCGGTTCCCACATTGTTGACTACCGCCCCAACATCCATGGGCAATCCGCCGGTAGGTACCTGCCGCTTGAGAACCGACTGGATCAACATTTTTTCCGCTCCCTGGGGATACTTCACCTGCAGCGACACAACTTTGAAATTATATCCACCCCGGCTTACAGCCTCCCGCATGACTTCAATCGCATCCGGTTTATTATTTTCAATTCCGATGAAGCCGTCTATGACACCCAGAATTTTCATGATAATCGCCATGCCGGGTAAAATTTTATCGGCCTGCTCAACCATTGCTCGATGATCAGCCGTTAAATATGGTTCGCATTCGCAACCATTTAAAATGAAAGTATCAATCTTTTTATCTTTTGGTGGAGCCAGCTTTACATGGGTTGGAAAGGCTGCTCCTCCGAGACCAACAATTCCGGCATCTTTGATACGCTGGTTCAATATTTCATTGCCAGTATTTTGCCAATCCTCAAGCGGGGGCATCAATTTCCAATCATCTTCTTCCTCGGTCTGTTGAATCAGAACCATCTGCACTTTGCCACCGGCAGGATGTTGAAAAGTACCGATTTCCTTGACCTTTCCCGTAATCGAAGAATGTACCGGACTGGAAACAAAAGCCTCACTGCTGCCGACTTGCTGCCCGGTTTTTACTTCCTGTCCCTTTTCAACAATAACCGAGCAGGGCGCACCGATGTGCTGCTGTAAGGGAATCAATACCTGGTCAGGTATGGGTAGGATTTCAATCGATTTGGAACAGGTATAATGTTTGTTGTCGTTCGGATGAACGCCCCTGCTAAAGGTGGGTAATCTCACGGTCTGTACCTTTTTCCGTTGTACTATACTAGTTAATAAACTGTTCGTTTTACCAAAAGCATGTTCAATAAATGTCGCCGAAATTAGAACAGTGAAATCATATGAATAAACAAAAATCGGATATTCTGGTCTTCTTATAATAATTGTTTTCTATAAAAAATATACCATACCCAAGCCATAGGCTTTTTAGCCCTCACGGAGCTAATTTCGGTCTGATAACTGTTTAAGAAAAGCTACAAAATATGTTCAAAGAAATCCAATCGGCCGCTCATCGACTTGCCGGCGTAATAAATAAAATACCAGTGCTGGAATCGCGTATTTTAAATGCTCGTGTCGGCGGATCAATTTACCTGAAATGTGAAAATTTCCAGCGTACCGGCGCTTTTAAATTGCGAGGCGCTTACAACGCAATTTCACAATTATCAGACGCTGAAAAAGCACAGGGTGTGTTGACCTATTCATCCGGGAATCACGCCCAGGCGGTAGCGTTGGTTGGTCAATTACTGGGAGTTAAAACAACGATTGTGATGCCCCAAAATGCCCCCCGGACCAAACGGGCAGCCACTGAGGGTTACGGCGCCTATATTATAGACTATGACCCAAATAAAATTACCCGTGAAGAACTGGCCCAGGAAATCCAATCCAAGGGCGGCCAGACCCTGATTCCACCCTATGATCATCGCCATATTGTTGCTGGACAGGGTACGGTAGCGCTGGAATTAATTGAAGAAGTTGGCGAACTTGATTTGCTGTTGGCGCCTTGCGGTGGCGGGGGTCTGTTGAGTGGTTCAGCCATTGCCGCTAAAGAATTACTGCCAAGCTGTAAGGTTGTTGGAGTTGAGCCGGAACTGGCCGATGACGCTACCAAGTCTTTCCGAACTGGCAAATTGCATTCAGTACATAATCCACCAACAATCGCCGACGGAACGCGAACACCATCGCTTGGAAAAATCACCTTTCCATTGGTAATGAAATATGTTGATGATATGGTCACCGTCAGCGAGGACGCCATCACAGATGCAGTTCGATTTCTGTTTTATACAATGAAACTGGTTGTGGAGCCATCCGGAGCGCTTGGAATAGCGGCACTACTCTCGGGAAAAATTGCGGCCGCACCCTGCACCGGGGTGATTATCAGTGGTGGCAATATTGATGGTGACACGATGAGAAATATTTTACGTTCATAATTCAAATTTTAAATGGAAATTCGTCGCTTGTTGCAAAGTAAATATTAACAGTTTTAGCAAGGATTTTCAATGGCAGTATATTTTAATAACAGTTTTGTTCCAGAATCAGACCAGGGCAGTTTGCCGGTTGAAGAAGCATATTTCATGGAAAAAAATGCTGTGCGAATCGCTCCGGATGATCGCGGCTTTACATTCGGCGACGGTATTTATGAGGTTTTGAAAGCCTATTCGGGCAATATATTTGCCGAACAAATGCACCTTTCACGCCTTGCGAATAGCCTGGCAGCCATTCGTTTACCAGATTTTGATACAACCAGCCTGGTGCCGATCATGCAATCCCTGCTGGAACGCAATAATCTAGAGCAATTAGACGCCAAAATATATATCCAGATCACTCGCGGAGTTGCTCCCCGGGATCATGCTTTTCCCAAAATTGGCGTACCCTTGACAGTATTCATATCCGCTGGACTCGTCATGCGAAAATCCAGCCTGATTGAATCCGGTGTTAAAGCGATTTTAACTGATGATATCCGCTGGAGCCGCTGCGATATCAAACAAATCGGTCTGCTGGCAGGTGTGCTGGCCAACCAGGAAGCCAAAGAAGCTGACGCTTATGAGGCGCTTTTTGTGCGTAATGGATTTATCACCGAAGGGACCCACACCAATTTTTGTGCATTAATCGATGGTAAGTTGCACACTCATCCTGCCAATAATTACATCTTACCAGGGGTAACCCGAGCCGTTGTGATTGCCATTTGTAATGAATTAAATATTCCAGTGATTGAAGAACCAATTGCGGCCGCTGACCTCCAACAAACAATTTCTGATGGTGCCGACGTTGAATGCATGGTTCTTGGCACGATTACCGAAATAATGCCCATTATACAAATCGATGACCTGCCAATTGGTAACCGCCAGCCCGGCGAGCTGACCAGGAAGATAATTTCAAACTTTCAAAAAATAACAACCAATTTGTAGTACGCAGATTGATTTATTTGATTTAGTGATTGTGCCTAATATTATTTCTGCATTCAGAAAAATTGAAAACGAGGAGTATTAGGTGAATGTTGTCTCCATCGGCGGATTATTTTGAACCGCCCCTCATTTCTCTCTAATCCGGTCATTTCCGGTAAGATTTTCTTGATCCTGCTAATTGTTACTTTAGTTCTATTATTCGGTATGAGTTCGATCGACAGTCACTTGATCAATGATCAAGCGGTTAATGGGATTGTTTCATTGGAATTGGCAGGTTCAATTAATAATGCCAAATTAATATTAGCTTCCTGGGACAAATCGGCTCAGTTCCAGGCCGGGCTTAGTATTGGCCTGGATTTTTTATTCCTGATAGCCTACTCGATCACAATTGCTATGGGTTGTTTACTGGTCGCAAAGAATTTCGGGGTTTTTGTACAAAATATTGGAATGTGGTTGGCTGGCACTCAAATTCTGGCTGCCATATTGGACGTAATTGAAAACCTGGCAATGATCAAGCTATTGACGGGATCAACTTGGGATATCCTGCCTGCCATTGCATACTGGTGTGCAATTCCTAAATTTCTGATTGTATTGGCCGGTCTGGTATTTTTGTTAGCCGGAGCTTTGAAACTAATTTTCATCCGCATACTAAAATAAAACTTCCATTTTTAATTCTGGTTTTGTAATCTAATGTAAATTTTGTGAGGCTTTCATGACCTTAAAAAAGAACAAATTTCCCGCTTTACTCCTAATTGGAATCGGAATAATACTATTATTGCTAAATTTTTCTTCCGGTTATCTGATCAGCAATGCCTGGTGGCTGATTTTCTTCATTCTGGCCGCGGGATTTTTTCTGCCAGCCTTTATCTGGCCTAAATCACGCGAGGGGCTGTCCGCTCTATTTATCCCCGGCACGATAATGGCATCCCTGGGATTAATTTTTTTGTATAACGTTACCACAGATGATTGGGGCTCGTGGTCTTATATGTGGACCCTACTACCCTGTGCCGCTGGTCTGGGAATATACTTGGCCGCTGAATTTGGAAAATGGGAAAGAGGTGTTGCACAGGTTGGTATCTGGATTATGGGGTTCAGCCTGGCCGCATTCCTTTTATTCAGTGGACGGATAATTAAGACAGTTGGTGCGGTGATTCTGATTTTAATCGGCATCCGAATGATGAGGCAGAAAAATTCTGTAAATGATCAAGAAAGTAGTGCCTGAATTTTCAAATTACTTCAGAGGATCAATTAACATTTTCAGGGGCGCTACGAAAATTTGCATAGTAGTGTCATTTTCAATTAGGTAATTTTCATTAATATTATTGTCCTATCCCGGAGCTCAAAATAATGAAATACATTAATTTAATCTTAATAGTTATTCTGATGTGGGGGTGTGCCGGCAGCAAAATTCCCGATGGAATAAATCCAATCTATTACCCCAGTGGCAATCTGAAAGCTGAAGTAACCTATTATAAAGGCCTGAAAGACGGCTCAGCTAAAGAGTATTACGAAAATGGAAAATTAAAAGCAGAATACGAATATCGGGCTGATCAATTACAAGGCTCTACGATCCATTATTATAACAATGACAGAAATACCGTGATGAAACGCATGAATTACAGCGAGGGAATGAAATATGGTCCGGCGGTGGAATATTACTCCGATGGAATCCGCAAATGGGAAGGTAATTACGTCAATGATCAATTGAGCGGTTTTGTAACTTCATATTTTGAAAACGGAAGCAAAAAGGAAGAAGCCAATTTTTCTTTGGGACGTAAGCACGAATTGGTTAAAACTTATTTTCCCAACGGTCATGTTAAAACCGAGGAAATCTGGGTAAATAATAACAAAACTCAAATTAAATGGTTCAACATAGATGGTACTATCAGATACGTACAGGAATTTGATTTACCCATCGTTGACGAAGAAGATTGACCGCCAAATCTTCCTTTGCGAGATAAAGTGATGAGGTGTGCCGGTACTGGGAAGTTGATCACCCCGGTGAATTATCAACCAATTCTTTACCAATAATCTCTGTGGTTCTGTGGCGAATGACCAATAAAAATAGTGTATTAATTTGTCCTGATTGGTTGGTGGAAATTGCCTAAGATTGTATATGGATTGACTATGACCGATCTTGACCAAGTTGAAAAATTTATATTTGACAAACCGGGAACAGTCCGGGAACAGCCATTTGGGCCTGAGGTTTTAGTTTATAAACTCAGTGGTAAAATATTTGCCTTGATAGCCTGGGAAAAAAGTCCGCTGACAATTTCACTAAAATGTGCACCTGATAATGCCCTTTTTCTGCGCTTGAAATACGCAGAAGTCAAACCGGGATATCATTTGAATAAAAAGCACTGGAATACAGTAACATTGAACGGTATTATTCCCGGCAATGTTATCAAAGAAATGATAAATGAATCCTATGACCTGATATTATCGACGCTTAGTAAAAAACTGCGTACCAGTATCAAACAAGCTTAATCAGCGGAACTCCTTGATTACTTTTTGAACTATATCCTTGTGCACCATGACTGTACACATTTTTAATTTAATATAATCCTCGCGGTAAAAATAATAGCCGGGGAATTGTCCTTTGTGTCCACCGCTACCAGAGTCTTTGATAAGATACCAGTTGTCTTTTCCAATTTTATCATACCCTACAACATGAATCCCATGATCATCGGCAGTGCTTTCATTGTACATTCGCAGCTCGCGCGATGCCTGGTTGATTAACTCCCGAGGGATATCAAATTCGGGAATAATCGCTGCATCCTCCATACCCTCAATTCCCGGTTCTGACACATCTCCGCCCAGTAAAACCGAATAGCCGGATTTAATGGCCGTTTGTATGATCTTGTAGAATTGATCCAGGGGAACATTGTAATAATCGGCACTGCGCCACCAGTTATCCGGCACCTCAAATTCGCAAAATGTATAAAAGGGATGTTTCAGGGTTGACAGTAAAACAACATAGTCATCTACTTCCAACCACAGTACTTCCTCTAAAAATTCCGGTGGTGTATATTCCACTCCATCATAGATGAAATGACTTGGAACAGTCCCAAGATAGCGATCCATAATTACACTGATCGAATTCTTTACCAATTCCTCGTCCCAATAATCCTGATTTTTTATCCACTTAAGGTAATTTTTTATTTCCGTGAACATGGTACTATGATCGAATTGACCATCATAGGATTTTACACCGGGATAAATTGCGCGGGGTACAGCTCCAAATATTTTCCAGATCCGGGTTACAGCATTAGCTTCCGATCCCTGCCCAAAAAACATGTCTCCGCGCCGATCAATATATTGGTCCGCTTTCAGTAAATATTCATGGTAAACCGTAAACATTTCCGATAATCTGATCTGCTTCCCATACTGGCGGTTGATCTCTGATTCCAAAAATGATGTAGTGCTAAAGCTCCAGCAAGTGCCCGTAAGATATTGGCGGGTTGGCGGGAAATGCCACACTTGGGTAAAATCATCGGGTGAGTTTGGTTTTTTTATATTCGACCAGTCAATTGCCAGAATCAGACGTTCATCTTTTTCCAGTTCTGACTTGATTTCCTGTTCATCTCTGATGTGATCGGTCATTTGGTCCAGAGAATCTTGATTAGCTTTGTTTGCATCTTTCATCTCTTTTAATACCGGATCGTATTGGACATCGCGGTATTTCAAATCTTGCCCCTGCAAAGTTAATACAGCAAAAAAGAAAAAGATCAGATAGCTAATGTCAATTACTTTCCTGAACATAGATGCGATCCTCATTGGTTGATTAATTATGGTGAAGTAAAACCAGACCGAATTACCGGTGAACCCGGCACCTTCGCGTTGGTTCTGTTCCCCGTTTGAACAATTCTTTTTCCAACGGGCAATATTGGGTCGGCAAATCTTTGGTCACAGAGCAGATTTCAATTTCCAATATCCCTGCCGGTCGCTTAAAATTTATGGATGTTAGTTCGGTTTTCAGAGAATCATAGGCAGTTCGCATAAATCGTGCCCAAGCCGGTAAAGCGGCCTTATTTCCGAATTGCTCATGGCCCAGACTGACCTGTGGATCATCCATTCCAAACCATACACCAGCTGCTAATTGCGGAGTAAACCCCACAAACCAGGCGTCGGTATAGCCCTGGGTCGTTCCGGTCTTACCGGCTGCCGGCTGGTAAAACTGATATTTCCAACGGGTCGACCCCCCGGTACCTTTGTCCAACACGGTCTGCATCAAATTCGTCATCAAGTAAGCAGTTTCGGCACTGAGGGCTTCTTCCTGTTCAGGAAAAAATTCCTTAATCGTATTACCGAAGCGATCGACGATTCTGGTGATCAGGTAAGGTTTGGAATATACGCCTTTGTTTGCCAGTGTTGAGTAGGCTGCAACCGCATCAATCATATAGACTTCAGAGGTTCCAAGAGCAATTGCGTCGACTGCCCGAATTGGTGTGGTAATCCCCATACTTTTGGCTGTACGGACAACTTCAGCGGCGGGAACCAGCTCCTGCACCATTCGAACGGAAATCAGATTCTTTGACCAGCGCAGTCCATCGCGTAGGGTTGTCAGCCCCCCCGTACTATAATCATCATTACGAGGGTTCCACTTGACCCATTGGCCATCGGCGTTCTGAACATTTAAAACCACCGGCTGGTCCATAAGCTGCTTGGTGACCGGATAGCCATTATCTAAAGCCGTGATATAGATAAACGGTTTAAAAACCGAACCTGGTTGTCGGGCCGCCTGAACAGCACGATTGTATTGATCTGGATAATCAGGTCTGCCACCCAACATTGCCAACACTGCACCGGTCTTGGGATCCATTGCCACAAACGAGCACTGCACCAGTAATTTATTGCGCAACTCATCATACATGGGTAATTGTCCCTGCATCATCATCTTAACGCTGTCTTCCGGATAAATTCCAAGATAGGCCAGACGAGAAAATTCCTCTTCATCGTTAAACAAACGTTGATTCAGCACTTCCTGATTAGACTCTAAAGACCGAGTGACCATTTCTTCGGCAATTGCCTGCAATCTGGTATCAAGAGTAGTATAAATTTTTAATCCATCACGATAAATATTTATGTCCAGTTCTTCATCTTCGCGTTCCAATATCCGGCGTACCTGCTCTGTGAAGTAGGGGGCGATTCCAAGTCCTTGTTCGGAAGTAATATTACTTAATGAGCGCGCACGGGCTTCAGCATATTCATCCTGTGTAATCCGGTCTTGGTCGCGCATAAGACGCAATACTGTATTTCTGCGGGTTCGGGAACGACTGGGATTTCGAATCGGTGAATAATTACCCGGGGATGGTAACACACCAACCAGCAGGGCCGATTCATCAAGGGTCAATTCCGAAGCATCTTTGTTGAAGAACCGTTTGCTGGCGGCCTGAACACCCCAGGTTCCATGACCAAAATGAACGCTGTTCAAATACATTTCAAGGATTTCATTTTTAGTGTAGGTACGTTCGATCTGAATGGCAGTAATACCTTCTTTGATCTTTCGAACCAGTGTCTTTCTAAATCCAATTGTATCGTACAGGTTACGGGCCAATTGTTGGGTAATAGAACTGAATCCGGTACTGTAGCGCATGGTCAGGGTATTCATTACCACAGCCCGGAAAAAATCTCGCATTGAGATGCCCCAGTGATCATAAAAACGTTTATCTTCGGAAGCAATTGTAGCTTCGCGCATGTACCAGGGAATATGATCCAAATCTACAAATACACGCTTTTCATAAAATAATTCATGCAGCACTTTACCATCAGCGGAATAGATCCTGGTCACCAGATCGGGGTCGTAATTTTCCAGTTGATCCAGCGATGGAAGATCTTTAGCCAGGTAAATAATATAACCGAATACTCCACCCGCCAGCACTAATAAGATCAAGATTGAATGCAGGATCGCACGAGGCCATGATATCGGTTTAAAACGTTTAAACATGGCTAAAATTTAAGCATGGCCGTACATGAAAAGTAAAGTTATGAATAGAATCGACTTGGTGATTAGTAATACCCGGATGGCTAGTATCGCGTACTGGGATTGCAGCTTCTTAAATTAAAGTAGGGACAACTCGCGAGCGTTATCCCTATATTGTAACCATCCCGGATACTTGAAGTGTCCGGGATGGTTTAAAATTAGTTCCCGATCAGTTCTTTCGCTATTTTATCTGAATCGGCTTTGATTTTGGTGTGTAGAGAATTCCCATGGGAATCCATTGTAACCACGGCTGGAAAGTCTTCAACTTCCAGTATCCACATTGCTTCCGGTACACCAAATTCTTCCAGCTTAATCACGTCAGTGACTTTTTTAACTGATTTTGCAAGCAGGGTTGCTGCACCACCAATTGCATGTAAATAGACCGCTCCAAATTCCTTCAATCCCGCCAGGGTTTTGGGTCCCATCCCGCCTTTACCGATCACGCCACGCAATTTATATTCTTTCACAACATCGGCTTGAATTGGTTCTTCGCGAATCGAAGTTGTAGGTCCAGCTGCGACAAATTTCCATTCACCATCGGTTTTTGATACAACCGGTCCGCAATGGTAGATCACTGAACCTTCCAGTAATTTGCGAACATTATCAGGTTTATCATTAATCAGCCAGGTATGTGCCTCGTCACGGCCAGTAACCATGATTCCACTCAGAGCCACTTCATCACCAACTTTAAGTTGGCGCACATCAGCTTCTGTTAAGGGTAATTGTAGTTTAATCATAGCTCACCTCGCTTTCAGTGAACAGCATTTCGTGATGACGGTCAGCCCAGCACATGTAAGCGATCGACACAAAAAAGGAAGCCGGTAAACGATGTACTGCTCCGATTTTTACGCCCAAGACAGTGGTTTTACCACCAAATCCCAGTGGACCGATACCCAACTTATTCAAATCCACTAACAATTTCTGTTCGAGATCATCTAACTGCTGAACAGGGTTGGAGTCGCCCATTTTGCGAAATAATTGCTTCTTGGCCATAATCATTCCGGTTGCCCGGTCGCCACCAACACCTACACCGATAACCCCGGGAGCGCAGCCCAATCCCTGGGCTTTGTTGATGGCATCTATTATGCACTTATACACTCCCTCCAAATTCCGACCGGCTTTTAAACTGGTGTCTGGCAATTTGTACTGAGTTGAAACATTTTCACAGCCTCCGCCTTTTAGAGCCAGTTGCAGTTTAATGGCTGGATCATCCCATTCTTCAAAATGGATATAGGGAGCCATAACGCCAGTATTGTCACCGGTATTTTTTCCGGTCAGGGAATCCACCGCATTAGGACGTAAATAAGCTTCGGCCGTGGCTTGTTGAGTTGCTTCAATAATAGCCTGTTCCACTTTTCGCAGCGATATTCCTTCGGGAATTGTGACAAAATGGATATTGGTCCCGGTATCCTGGCAAATGGGTGTGCTGTCTGCTTTTGCCATAACAACATTCTTTAACATTGATCCCAGCACGGATTTAGCCGCACTGCCGGGTTCTTCGTTATCACGCGCTTTTTCCATTGCAGCAATAACATCCCGGGGTAATTCAGTGGAGGTTAAACGAATTAATTCCAGGACAGCATCCCGAAATTTCTCTTTATTCAATTTGAATGCCATAGGCCACCTCTATTAGGATAATAATTAGTTATTTGACAATCCAGGTGTCACCTGAATTCATCAATTCGTGCAAATCACCTGCGCCTTTCAATTCAACCGCTTGCTGACATTGATCAAGCAACAGGTCTTCGTAAACAGTTTGTTGAACCGCATAAAAAACACCCACCGGAGTAGGCAAATCTTCCCGGTAAGTAAAATGACTAAGGATAGAAGCAATGATCCAATCCTTTTCATCATGGACCAATAGATCGTTAACCGTCCACTGTCCTTCGGAACCAATGTTCACTACCCGGGGACGATTACCGGCCAGATGAATACCTTTATCACGATTTTTTCCAAAGATCATTGGCTGACCATGTTCTAATACCAAAACATTATCATGCTTGACTTCTTTATCAGTGTAACTGGCGAATTCACCATCATTGAAAATCAGACAGTTCTGATAGATTTCCAGAAATGATGTACCATGGTGCTGGTGCGATCGGCGAATCATTTCCTGCATGTGTTTGGGTTCTTTATCGATGGTACGAGCCACGAAAGATGCATGTGCGCCCAACGCCAGTGCCGGTGGGTTAAACGGATGATCCAATGAACCCATGGGGGTCGACTTGGTAACTTTTCCTAATGGTGATGTGGGTGAATATTGTCCTTTTGTTAAACCATAAATTCGATTATTAAACAGTAACATGTTCACATCAATATTACGCCGTAATAAATGAATAAAATGATTTCCGCCAATTGAAAGGCTATCGCCATCTCCGGTTACTATCCAGATTGATAAATCCGGGTTCGACAATTTCATACCGGTGGCAATTGCGGACGCACGTCCATGAATCCCATGGAAACCGTAGGTATTCATATAATAGGGGAATCGGCTGGAACAGCCAATTCCCGAAACAATTACGAAATTTTCTTTGGGAATGCCAAGATCGGGCATAACTCTTTGCACCTGAGCTAATACTGAATAATCACCACACCCGGGGCACCATTTTACTGTCTGATCTGAGGTAAAGTCCATCCGTGTTAATTGTTTTGTCGGTACTTTAATATTTTTTTCCATAATCAGCCTATTAACTTATCTACAGCATTGATGATATCACTGGTCAGGAAAGGACGTCCCCGTACCAAATTCAATTGATATGGCTCGATGAGATAACGCGCTCTAATTATCTGTGCCAGCTGACCAAGATTTATTTCCGGTATCAAGATTTTCTTAAAGCGTCCAAGTATCTCACCAAGATCAGCCGGTAGCGGATTGATCCACCGCAAGTTCAAATGACTAACGGATTTTCCTTCTTTGAGTAATTTCTGCAACGCAGCGCGAGCGGCGCCGCGGGTGCTTCCCCAACTCAGCATCAGAACTTCCCCGCTTTGCTCACCGATAACCCGGCAAGGAGTGACATCATTAACTACATTGGCAATTTTCTGAGCGCGGAGGGTCACCATTTTGTGGTGGTTATCCGGATCATTACTCACAGCGCCACTACCATCCTCTTTTTCAAGTCCGCCAATTCGATGCTCCAACCCCGGTGTTCCGGGTACGGCCCATTCCCGGCTGAGCGATTCCTCATCACGACCATAGGGCAGATATTCGCGGCCATCGCCCGGCTTAAAGAAATTCGGCTTGATTTCAGGTAATTCGTCAATATTGGGAATAATCCATGGTTCGCTGCCGTTACCAACATAACCATCGGTCAGTAAAATAACCGGCGTCATGTATTTCAATGCCACTTGAGCCGCTTCGAAAGCGGCATAAAAACAATCGCCAGGGGATCTTGCAGAAATAACTGGAATGGGTGCCTCGCCATTACGTCCGTAGATGGCCTGAAAAAGATCAGCCTGTTCGGTTTTAGTCGGTAGTCCGGTACTGGGACCGCCACGCTGAACATTGACTATGACCAGAGGTAATTCAGTAATGACCGCCAGACCTAAAGCTTCTCCCTTTAGTGCCAACCCGGGACCTGAGGTTCCCGTGGCTGCCAGACTGCCGGCGAAGGCAGCGCCTATGGCAGAAGTGACACCGGCAATCTCATCTTCAGCCTGGAATGTTTTTACCCGGAAATTTCGAAATTCGGCCAGATAATGTAAAATATCAGTGGCCGGTGTGATGGGATAACTGCCGTAAAACAATGGTAGACCGGACTTAACTGCTGCTGCCAATAAGCCCAAGCTGGTGGCATAATTCCCACTAATGTTACGATAAGTTCCGGGACGCAGCTTGGCCGCATTAACTTTATAATTTGTTGTGAATATTCGAGCTGTGGATCCATAGTTAAAACCAGCATTCAGAGCTCGTGTGTTGGCTTCAACTATTTCAGGTTTTTTAGCGAATTTTTCCTTTAACCATTTGATAGTTGTATCCATGGGTCGGTTGAACATCCAGTACAAAACGCCCAAGGCGAACATGTTTTTTGTCCGCTCAACCATCTTTGGTGAAATATTCATATCCTCACAGACATATTTAACCAGCCGGCTCATATCGATCGGATATACGACAAAATCTTTTAAAGTATCGTCCTCCAGAGGATTGGTGTCATATTTTGCCAGTTTCAGATTTTTAGGGGTAAAACTGGCGGTGTTAATAATAATTGTTCCACCTCGGGCCAATTCGTCAAAATGGACTTTCAGAGCCGCCGGATTCATAGCAATCAATACGTCCGGATTATCGCCGGGACTAAAAATTTCGTGTGAGCTGAAATGCAACTGAAAGGCGCTGACCCCGGACAGTGAGCCCGCCGGAGCACGGATTTCCGCCGGAAAATCGGGCAATGTGCTCAAATCATTGCCAATAATTGCCGTTGCACTGGTGAAACGATCACCGGTCAACTGCATACCATCGCCGGAATCACCAGCAAATCGGATGGTGACATCGTCGATATGTTTAAGCTTTTTCGCCATCTTCCATTCCTTTAAAGAAGTTCATAATAGTGGGGTTATAGTACGGGTTGGATATAAATGTTCCACCTGTCAAAAGACCATAATTTTTGGAGCAAAAAATAAACATTGATATTACTTCAGTAATTCCTTTTCATAAACTTACCAACCTCAATTAATGTCAGGCAATCTATTAGAGTCATTTTATAGCATTCAGATCGATTGCTATTAAAGTAATGCTGTTGTAAACTCATACAAGAGCAATTATGTTTGATGTTAATGATCCTCGCCAGGTTACAATGTTTCCGGAATTGGATACGTCAATATCCATACCATCAATTACTACTCAACCGGAATTTAATCAGGCACTTGATAATCTGATTCGTATCAGCGATATGGGTGCTTTCGTCCATTTAAGCATTTCCGGTATCGAAAAAAGTTATACTCTTAATATTGGTGAACTTGGCATCCCAGTTGATTTTCTGCGCCTTGGTGACCCTTATCAGCCGCGAACCATTTATCTGTTCCCCCAGGAGATGCGTCGCCAATTGCAGAAACTCAGCTATGGAATCAAAGCCTATTTTAATTCTGATAATTCTATGCAAACTGCATTTGGTCCTTTTCTGTTTCGCCAGCATTTCCAGGATTGGAATCTTTTTCTCGCTGACGAGATAGAACTGGTGGAAAAAACCATTCGCAAACTGCTCGGCAAACAAACTTATTCACGTTTTTTTATCGATCATTTTAAACAGGGCTATAACCTGTTCCGCCAGGCCGCTGATATCACCGCACCATGGGAATTCTCAGATAATATAACCCTGGCACAAATCCGAAACTGCCAGGATGAATTAGTATCCGAACTGGAGTCCCTTTCTGAACTAACACCAACCGATATCCATTATCCTATGAAAATCGTTGGCGCAAAAACTCTGCATATACCCGATAAAATGGTCGATTATCTCAAACAAATTCAGATCGTTTCTTTTTATAAAACAATTCACCTGGAACATCTTACCAATTCCCGGATTAATTCGGTTGATGATATCAAACTATTAATAGAAAAAATCTGAATACTCATTAAATTTTTATCTGACTAATTAATATTTTACCATGAAAAATGACCAAATTCGCCTCACTACACTCAGTCACGGTTCCGGGTGAGCTTGTAAAATAGGTCCGGAGGACCTATCGCAAATTCTGCAATCTATTAATATCCCCGCCGATGACCGCTTGCTGGTAGGGTTTGACGGTGCCGATGATGCTGCCGTCTTCAAGCTTGCAGATAACCGTTTGTTGCTACAAACAGTAGACTTTTTCACTCCGGTTGTCGATAATCCGTATGACTTTGGGCAGATTGCTGCCGCCAACTCATTATCTGATATCTATGCCATGGGAGGTACGCCCCTTTTCGCCCTAAATATTGTCGGTTTTCCCATTAAAGAACTACCAAGGGAAATATTAACTGAAATACTTCAGGGTGGAATCGACAAGGCTCAAGAGGCTGGCATTACCATCGCTGGTGGTCATAGTATTGATGATAAAGAACCCAAATACGGTTTGGTCGTTACTGGTGAAGTTCGCGAAGAGGATTTGCTTTCGAATAGCGGGGCTCAACCGGGGGATATCCTGGTATTGACCAAACCGCTCGGTACCGGTATAATAGCTACTGCAATTAAACAAGGTGTCGCGGATAAAGCAACTATTGAAACTGCAACGGCCGTTATGAGCCAATTGAATCGGGCAGCCATTGATTGCACTAAAAATATTAAAGTAAATGCAGGTACCGATATTACCGGATTTGGTCTGCTGGGGCATCTTGGGGAAATGTGTCGTGCTAGTCAAGTTTCTGCTGTAATCAATTTTTCCAGCCTGCCTAAACTTCCGCAAGTTGATCAGCTTATCGAAAAAAATCTAATTCCCGGTGGAACTCGCCGAAATTTATCTTACGCCGATAAATTTACAGCTTTTTCCAATAAATTATCTGGTGACCAAAAGCTTTTGGCGGCAGATGCCCAAACATCTGGTGGATTATTGCTATCTATTCCACCGGCCGCTGTAAACCAATATCTTCATAAATTTGGGGACCTGACTGGTCAAGAAGCCAGTCCGATTGGAGAAGTAATACAGCATCAGAAAAAAATGTTACAGGTAGACCTTTAATTAGACTCATTATTAGCAAATAATTCAGATTACACTTGACCTGTATTTTTCATTAGGCGTATGCTTTGACTGAGAAGCAATATGATTTTGAAACATGAGTTAATACTCCGCAAATCCTCTTTCACAGAACTCATTCGAATTACTCCCATTTTCCTAAGCATAACGAGTATTCTCTAAATTCAAACGATATCTATTGCAGCTTGGATCGAACAGTTAGCTGGCGACGTCAAAACTGACTGTACTTGGAAATTTTTTAGGATCAATTAACGTCAACCCTTTTGCGATGGAGCATATTGATGAAGCGTAATTGCTGGGAATTCAACCACTGCGGACGTGAGTTGGGGGGCGAAAAATCCAAAAATCTAGGTGTTTGTGATTCTGTTACTTTCACAGCTTTTAATGGAACCAATTGCGGTTTCAATTCCGGCCGCTACTGCTGGTCAGTTTCTGGTTCCTTGAAGGATGGTCCAAAAACTTGTGTGCACAATCCTCCATTGGAGGATTGTACTCAATGTGACTTTTATTTATTTGTAAAGAGGGAGGAAAATGTAGACTTCATCAATTAATCCCCTTACGCTTATTATTCCCCATGGCACTTCTCCTCAATTTAGTAATTATCGTTCTCCAAAAGATTAGTAATAAAGGTATATCATGAACCATTGGCGCGTTCCATTTGATATTAACAAAATAGAAATACCGCACGGCAATATTCATATCCTCATTGAGCGCTGTAAAGGCTGCGCATTTTGTGAAGAATATTGTCCTAAAGATGTGCTCGAAATGTCTCGTGACTTCAACCGCAAGGGTTATCATTATCCAATAATACTCAAACAAGGGGCTTGCGTGAATTGTAATCTTTGTGAAACCATTTGCCCCGAATTTGCGATTTTTGTTGAAGAAGATAAACCACGACATCCCGACATCAACGATGTGATTAAAAAGGGGGATCAATCATGAAGGCCGATTCGATTGGAGTTGCCACCGGAGCTCACTACCTCGATGGCGATCACGCTTGTTCCGAAGGCTCCATTGCCGCCGGCTGCCGTTTTCTTGCCGGTTATCCCATAACTCCCTCCACCGAGGTTGCCGAACGGATCGCTGTCCGTTTTCCCAAAGTTGGTGGCATGTTTATCCAGATGGAGGATGAACTTGCATCAATGGCTGCCATCATTGGAGCTACCTGGTCGGGTGTTAAAGCAATGACTGTCACCTCCGGTCCCGGTTTTTCGCTGATGATGGAAAATCTGGGATTGGCCGCCATGTTGGAAACTCCCTGCGTCATAGTCAATGTCCAGCGCGGCGGACCATCCACCGGCTTACCCACCCTTACCGGTCAGGGAGATATGATGCAGGCTCGCTGGGGTTCCCACGGCGATTATGAAATCATTGCCATTTCGCCCAACTCTCCCCAGGAATGTTTTGATCTCTCGATAATCGCCTTCAATCTGGCGGAAAAATGGCGCGTACCGGTCCTGTTTATGATGGACGAATGTGTGGGACATATGACTGAAAAAGTTATCATTCCACCAGCCGAGGAAATCGAAATAACTCCCCGAAATTATTATAAGGGTGAGAACGGTTCTTACATGCCATTCAAATTTAATCAAGCTGATCTGGCTCCCATGATCAAGGCTGGCGACGGACATTTTCTGCATATCACCGGGTTGACCCATGACGAGCGCGGTTATCCCATAATTAATGCCGCTGCTCAGGAAAAAAATGTTACCCATCTGGTAAATAAAATCCGCAATAATGTGGAAGAAATCCAAATCATCGAAGAAGAACAGATCGAGGGCGCTGAAGTAGTTGTGATCTCTTATGGAATTACTTCACGGGTGGCATTAAAGGCGGTCGATTATGCTCGTGAAAAAGGCATTAAAGTTGGAACATTGCGTCTGGTAACGGTCTGGCCTTTCCCTGAAAAACGGATTCGAGAATTGGCCAAAGATGTCAAAGCTTTAGTAGTACCGGAAATCAACCTGGGACAGGTAGTCCTGGAAGTTGAGCGTTGCGCCGGTGGTGCCTGTAAAACAATTCTGGTACCCCACGCCGGTGGCTGGGTACACGATCCTAAAGATATTTTAACCGCAATTGAAGAAGGTGCGTCATGAGCGATATTACTTCTGAAATGACCAGTCCTCTAAATATTCCCGAGCCGGAAGAAACACTAAAACATCCCATGGAGCAGTATCTGCGTACCGAACGCCTGCCACACATCTGGTGTGCCTCATGCGGGATCGGTACAGTGCTCACGGCCTATATCACTGCTTTGCAGAAATCAAAATTGGATCCGAAAAAAGTAGCTGTGGTCTCCGGAATTGGGTGCTCCGGTCGGGCTGCCGGCTATCTGCGGTTGGATTCATTCCACTCCACCCATGGCCGAGCGATTCCCTTTGCAACTGGGCTGGCAGTCGGAAACCCCGAATTAAAAGTCACCGTCATCAGTGGCGATGGTGATCTGATTGCCATCGGCGGAAATCACATAATCCATGCCGCCCGCCGCAATATCAACATGACGATCATTTGTATCAATAATTTCAATTATGCCATGACCGGTGGTCAGGCCGGGCCTACCACACCTGAATCCGCCAATGCTTCGACCGCTCCCTATGGCGCCTACGAATATCCATTCAATCTACCATTCCTGGCGGAGTCATCTGGCGCAATTTTCGTCGCTCGCTGGACAGCTTTGCATATCCGGCGCATGGCCAAATCAATGACCAAAGCATTGTTGAAACCTGGTTTCTCTTTCATTGAAGTGATTGCACCTTGTTCAACATTGTACGCCCGGCGCAATCGCCTGGGCTCGGGATTAGATCTGATGAAATACTACCATGACAGTGCCATCATCAAGCATGGCATTGATACCCGTGAAGTGGATATTGATTTCCAGGACCGGATTGTGGTTGGCGAGTTCGTCAACAAGGATAAAACCCATTTCCTGGAGAAGCGCGATCAATTTTTGAGCAAGAAATTAGGTGATAAATATGTACCTTATAAAGGCCCGAATTCGACAACCTCAACCATGAAAGAAGAAGAATAATGGACATTCGTTTTTCCGGTTTCGGCGGACAGGGAATCATAAAATCGGGTATTTTGATCGGCAAGGCCGCTTCCCTGCACGATAATAAATATGGGACAATGACCCAGAGCTTCGGACCGGAAGCACGCGGCGGCGCCTGTTCCGCCCAAGTTATTGTCAACGATACACCAATTCTATATCCTTACATTGTTGCACCAGAGATTCTGGTTTCTATGTCTCAGGAAGCCTATGAAAAATTCCTGGATGATCTGATCCCCGGCGGCATTTTGCTTACCGATATTGATTTGGTTAAACCGGAACGACTTCGCGATGATGTTAAAATGTATTCAATTCCATCCACCAGGATCGCTGAGGAAATGGGCAACCGGATTTTCGCCAATGTTGTAATGGTGGGATTTTTC
>JABMPO010000137.1 GCA_013203015.1 Fidelibacterota bacterium | reverse complement strand
GTTTTTATTTTCTTTTCATCGGTTGTTGCTATTCGTCCGGCGCGCAGGGCTTGCTGGAGCATGCAGGGTAAACAATCAAGGTAGGTTTTCATCTCAAGTATTTATCGTTTCAGAGTTGATTGGTTATTAAATAAGGCCAGGGGTTAAACTTACATTTCTTGCAGCTGATTGCGATGATAAGCATGCTCGACGATCATATCTCTGACCCTTATTAAAATTTTCATACCGGTTTGAGCCAATACTCTGGTTTAATTTCCTCCGGGACCATTTCTGGATATTAATATCCGGATTCAGCTCAAATAATTTCTGTGTTCTCAAAGGACCTCATTGATACCACATTCTATGCCCGGGTGCACATTTTTTCAGACGGATCGACTCCATAATGAATACCCAGAGGTTTAGCAAACAAACCGCACCCCACGCCAATTTCCAGGCCTCTACCTTCATTTGGCAGATGATAGCGTACAGCTTCTATTTCAGATTGATAGGCATACCGATTATGGACAAACCAAGCTTCATATTGATCAATATATTTTTCAAACGGTTCAATCTTTGCCATTAATGAATTTTATTAATCAATGCCAAATGACCAGTACTTCAGCACCTGTCTTAGACGTGAAAGGACCATGTGTCATTTCGGGATGAATTAGCTGATATGTCCCTGGGCCGAACACTTTACCTTCTATTTCAAAATGACCCTGTAAAATAAAATGCTGTTCCGTTTTAATATGTGAATGGCCTTCCATCTTAAATCCCTTAGGAAGTAGAAGGATGACCGTTCTTCCTTCCTCATCATCTCGCAGTACCTTTATATTAGTACCTGGTGGATAAGGTTCACCTGCATCCTGCCATTTCATTAAATTGCAATTCACAATAATGTCCAACATAACGCTCTCCTTATTATTTTATGATTTTCTTTTTATAGACTTTCCTTAACTATTGTGTGAATATCATATCAACACCAGTCCAATTGAACCGATCACGAGCCCGACCAGAATATTAACCAGCTTCACCCACACGAATCCCCGCCTGGAAACCGCCAGCAGCGGCAGCATGCCGTGGCCATCCTGAACAATAGAACTGGCCAGCAGGATACTGAAGGGCAGTACTCCCGTACTGTACAAGGTCACAAATAGCAGGTGCGGACCAGATTCCGGTATTATACCAATTAAAACGGCAATGACCAGAACCATGAAATAATTATCCTGCACTAACTCTGCCAGATTCAAATAGCCCTCAATAAAATGTATGACCACCAAAGCGCCAAAGGTCCATAAAAAAATACGTGTCAGATGTTTCTTAAACACATGTTCCCAGAGGTGGTGTTCCAGAAAATGATCCGGTACCGTAGTAACAATGAATAATCCATACAAGGCGCCCACAGCAAAAGTTATTTTTTTCCAATCCCACAGTTTGGGACCGATGGTACCAGTCAGAAGAAAAAACATAAAACTAAAGAAAATAATGATTAACAAGGCTCGCGGAAAAGTAATACTTTTCAATTGATTCCAGATTTGCCCTTTGGGAAAACACTGGCAGCTATCGGAATCATGCAATGGCATTTTGTGTTCCAGGTGCTCAATCAACTTGTCCTGTTTCCGAAAGAAAACATCAACCAGAAAACCAGTGATAATACCGGTAACCAGCAGAATTGCCGTAAGCCCGGCAGCTCTGGCCGGGAACAGGCTGAACATTACAAAGGCCTCATCACCACTGGTAGCAATCATCGTAGCAACCAGAGCGCCAAAGCTGACAATACGGTGGGAATACAATGAAACAACTGTAAAAGCACCCAGACAACCGGGCATCGCACCCAAGACAGCTCCTAACAAATACTGTCCCCAGCGGCTTTGCTTCAACTCTTCCTGCCAGCGACCTTGTGTCTGGACATTAATATATTCTATTAATAGCATCATTATGAACACAAAACTGGTAATCATCAATGCATGCTCAAGAATTCCAAGGATCATATCAGGTCCTCCAAGCGAAATTTGATTCGAAAAAATTAGGAATTTTGACTGGGCAACACGATCCCGGTTTATATATCATCACTGGATACCGTGTCACAATGCAGTTGATTAACAAAGAAATAGCTCAGGCTGATCAATACACTAACTGAGATAAAAACTACCTGATACCCGAAAATTGTAATTAATGCCCCAGCAAATAATGGAAAGAGGGTGGTCAGAATATTGCCGGCACCTGATATCCCGGCGTATGCCGCCCGGTTTTCGTTATTGGATATTTCCAGTAATACACCATTGATGGCAACTCTGTATACTGAAATAAATATTCCGGTTAATATAAAAATTAATTGGTAAAACACCACCTGATTACTGAATAACAGACTCAGAATCGGTAATGCAGCTGACAACACCAGGCTGAACTTTAGCAAATATTTATATTGAAAACGATTGGAGTACCTGAATAAAAATAAACCGGTCCCAAGCATGCCAATTGTTCGTAACAGTAGAAAATTACCGATCAGATTGTATGACAGGCCAAAATTTTCCTTGGCTAACAGAATTAGAAAAGGTAACATGCTAAGGCCAAGACCAAGGCTATTGATTGTTAATAAATAATATTTCAGATTGTGATTTTGTTTGATCTCGGCCGGTATCATTGTAAAAAATTCAATAAACCCCCGGGTAACTTTAATCTTAGTGTCCACCTCCCGGATTCTCCAGAACCCCAGAGAGGCTATTAACAACAAAGTCCCAGCCGCTAGAAATAAAATACTATAATTAGCAGGATAATTAAAATATTTCAATAATTCCCGGACTACCAAAGCTGAAGCCAGGATGCCAATACTGTTTATTATCTGTTTGGAAGAAAATAATTTCTTGCGATTATTGCCCCGAATCGATTTTCCCAGAATATCGACATAGGAAACATTAGCGTAGGAACCGCTGAACGAGAAAACCGATATCAGCAGAAAAATAAACAGGATGGTCAGATTATTCCCCAACTGGGCTGAGCCGAAAAACAATAAGGAAATTAACAGCAAAGCGCTAACCCGCAGATTTATACCGATCAGTAAATATTTTTTCTTAAATCTTTTTTTAGATATAAAACTGGCGAATAGCAATTGGAACAGGCTTGAACCACCTAACATGATGGCCGTTAAAAGACCTAAAGCAACCGCCCCGCCTCCTGCTTTAATCAACATTGAGGGAATAATAGTATCCACATCCATAAAATTAGAGGCCAAAGCCAAAAATGCAGAATGCCACAAAAAGGATTTAAAATTGTGACTCGAATTAGCCTTTGTTAGATTCATACCACTCCGGATTTAAGACATCAATTTTGGTATTTATAATTCCCGGGCAATGGTGTAACCATCACGAATTGCTTCCTGTGCTTTGCTGACTTTTTTAGCATCGCCAATCAGATATACAGGAATTTTATTTCCCAGCTTTTTAAATAATGGACGATAACTTTGCATACCGGTAGCCACAACAATATGATCAATATTATTTAAAACGAATTCTTTCTCCCCACGCAAGTAAACATCACATCCATCAACAGTCTCGACCTTAGTGTTCAGATAAATTGGTACATTCTCTTTATTCAATTTTTTGATGGTCAGAGTTTTTTCTATCATTTCCATTCCACGCGCTACTTCATCCAGCATTTCCACAATGATAATGACATTATTTTTGTCCACCAGCTTACTGGCAATCTCAACCCCCACCAGGCCACCGCCAATGATCAGAATTTTCTTTCCTTCCGGTAAATTTTTATCCAGTAAAAAATCAGCCTTAAAATAATTTTTAAGTCCTTTAATTGATGGAAGTATCGGATGCGCCCCGGTAGCTAAAATGATACCATCATAACCTTTATCAATTAAATCTGATTCCTGCGCTTCCTTATGGATTACATTAATTTTGCTAGCTTGAATTTCAGCAATAAAATAAGTTATGATATTTTTTAAACTATCCTTGTTTGGCGGTAACCAGGCCAGATTGAATTGACCGCCGAGACGCTCTTTTTCATATATATCCACAGCATGGCCGCGGGTTTTTAACGTTAGGGCAGCTTGCATACCGGCTAGACCGCCACCAATAACAGCATAATTCCTGGGATCAACACGCTTGGGTGGTGGATCAGAATAACCAACCAGCGGGTTAACCATACAATGCAGACCCTGTCCGGAACGCACGCCGCCCAGACAACCTTCGGCACAGGCCAGACAGGGACGGATTCGGCCCGTGCCCCGTTTTTCATATTTACCTATAAAATCAGGATCAGCGACCAGGGCTCGACCTATGGCAATATAATCAGCCTGGAACTCTTGCTCTAACCGATCCACATCGCTTATGGAATTTACGCGTCCTACAAAAATCACCGGAATGGCAACATTTGATTTTACCTGGGCCGCCAACTCCCAGGTCTTTCCTTTGGGAACAAACATGTGCTGGAAAAACCAGGGCGGTGTAGAACAGACCGTACCGGCGGAAACATGGACTGCGGCAGCCCCACAATCGGCTAAAATATTTACCAGTTGAATCGTTTCATCGATATTAATTCCCGCTGGCATCATCTCATCACCACTGACCCGAATGATTATCGGCAGATCAACAGCAGCTTTTACCGCCTTAAAAATGTTAAGTGGAAAACGACAGCGATTTTCAAAACTGCCACCGTACTTATTGCTGCTGTCATTCACGGCGAGCGATAAAAATTGTGCCAGCAGATAACCATGTCCAAATTGCAATTCCAGAATATCAAAGCCGGATTTTTCAGCTCTTTGGGCTCCCTCCACAAACAAGTTTATTACCGCTTCCATATCACCGGCAGTCATTCGCCGGGGAATTGCCCCTGCATTTTCACAAGGTTGATCAGTGGCAGAAATATAATAATTGCCGGGCAGATGCGGATTTGCCATCCGCCCGGGATGATTTAAATGGGCAATAACATTAGCTCCCTGTGCATGAATCGTTTTCGTCAATTGTGTCAAACCAACGATTTTCTGATCATTATCAATTCCAAGTTGCGTTGGGATTTCCCTCAATCCTTTTTCAAGGTAGAGCGGCTCGATTGTAATCGCACCAATATATTTACTGCGTTCGCGATAAAACTGGATATGTTTCTGATTAACCGTACCACCTTGATCGCTATAGCCCAGTTTGATGGGCGCCATAATAAATCTATTTCTTAAATCCATCACTGATTCTCCTGCCGGCCAAATTTCATGTTAGCCGATTTAAATATTTTAATGAATAGGGGGAATACCCCAGACCGGCAATTTGAGGTGTTCCAATTTCCTTTATGCATTTGTTAATTGCAATTTCTGCCGCCGATGGTAAAGAACTCCCGGATAACTTAAACCTGACTATTAACTATTATTAAACTGTTCAAGTTTAGCGGCTTTATATGCTTCAAAGGCTTGTTTGACTGTCATTTCTCTCGCACCGGTAAAAATTTCTATTCCAGCCTGCTCCAGTACCCGCGCAGCGTTACCGCCCGGACCATTGCCGGTGATTAATATATCAGGATTAAGCTCAAATAATTTCTGTGCTGTCCGGGGACCGGCACCATGAGCTTCATTGGTAGTGTCACGATTATCGAAATCATTAAAAGATTCATTCTCTTCATCATAAACCAGAATGTATTCGGTCCTTCCAAAACGAGGATCCATCATTGTTTCCCAACCGGTACCTTTGGTTGTAAAGGCAATTTTCATCTTAGTTATCTCCTTGTTGTAATTTTTTTATCTTTTTCCAACTGACATTAATAATGGCACTCAAGCCATTCTGATCATATTCGATAATGGTCTGTCCATTTACCATTGCATTGGTGAAAATATCGTTATAAGGCAGGTCGCCAATATGAACAATTTTTTCCTGCGTAAGGAAATCTTTGATTTCTGATGTTACCTTTAAGTTCAAATCGGCTTTATTGATAATACAGCCAACCCGGATCTTAAATTTATTGACCAGTTGGTGGACACGTATTAAATCATGCAGTCCCGAAACAGTTGGTTCAGTTACCAGTATAACAAAATCCGCACCCGAAAGTGAGGACACCACCGGGCAACCCACGCCGGGGGAACCATCCACTAATACAAAATCCAGATCTTTTTCTTCAGCAATTTTCTTGGCTTCGTTTTTTACTTTGGTGACCAATTTACCGGAATTTTCTGCACCGATTCCTAACCGGGCATGAACCATGGTACTACCTACTTTGGTGGTAGAAATATACCATTCACCCACATTGTTCTCTTCCATGGGAATAGCCCCGACCGGACAGACATGCGAACAGTAACCACAACCTTCACAACCTAATGTGTCAATCGAGTATTTCCCATTTAGAAATTTAACGGCATCAAATCGACAGACTTCTTCGCAGCAGCCGCATTGGTTACACAGATCTTGATCGATCCTGGCTAGCTGCCCACTATAAAAATCTTCTGCCTTTTTTACTTCAGGTTGCAATAATAAATGCAGATCAGCAGCGTCTACGTCGCAATCGGCGGTGACAATATCTGTACCACCTAAATAAGCAAAGGCTGCCGCCAGGGATGTTTTCCCCGTACCGCCTTTACCGGAAATAATAACGATCTCTTTCATACTGATTCACCAACCACTAATTGGTCGAACGACCTGATGATCAAATCCAATTGCTCTTTCACATCATTAAAATGTTTATAGACTAATTCACCCCGGGAATACAATTCCGCTATAGCGCGCCGATTGGGGATTTTTGCCAGAACAGCTATATTTTCCTCCCGGCAATAAGTGGAAACTCCCTCGTCCCCGATCCCGAACCTGTTGATTACGACTCCATAGCGTTTATCCAGTTTTCTAATCATCTCCACTGTCAGTTTAAGATCATGGAGCCCAAAAGGGGTTGGCTCAGTAACCAGGATAACATAATCAACATCTTTGACAGCCTCAATTACCGGGCATGATGTGCCTGGTGGAGAATCATAAATTCTTATAATCTCCTGGTAGAAATTTTCGTTAATATATTTTTTAGTCTGGCTGATTAATGGTACGGCTTGTTCCTGCCCAATTTCCAGGCGACTTTCCACAAAACTAAGCTTGCCATGTTGCAGGTGTTTTAATCTCCCCATTTTTTTGGGTTTCATCGGTAAGGCCGAGTCAGGACACAATTCCGAGCAGGCATAACAGGAATGACACAGTTCCGAAAAAACCATGATATGCACTCCCAGATGCAGGACAGCATTATAATTACAGACTTCCTGACATAATCCGCACAAAGAGCAATCCTTATTCCAGACCGGAATCATTTTAAATTTGTCCATCTCATGGACAATTTCACCATTAATAAACAAGCCGGAATTAGGTTCTTCAACATCAAGATCAACAAGAACAACTTTATCTTTTTCTGCTAAATAGCTGGCCAGATTGGTCGCCAATGTTGTCTTTCCCGTTCCACCTTTTCCACTGGCGATTGCTATATCCATTCTTTACCTGTTTTTATTCATTTTATGACACACCAGAACATTTTTTTTATGACAATTAAATCTGCTTTGTTCAAAGCAAAATAATCCGGATATTTATTTAATGCCGCTATGGGGAGTACCATGGCCTTGGACCATGGATGAATCCTGTCAACCATCCCGTAATCGGGATGTCGCTCGCCGGTCCTGTTTTAACAGGTACTGATGGATTTTCCTGTGAGGCTCCATATTGCCTTAACCGTCGGCCTCAACAGGGGAGGGTTGTTTTTTCGGTAGTAAATGATCGTGATTACCAAAAGCAGGTTGCTGACATTCCTGCTCATCAGAGGCCGCGAGCAGATGATCATTCCGCCACATATCGAGGGCTTTTTGAACACTGCCGGTGGCGCCGATATAGACTTTGATATCCATCCTTTGGAACATATTTATCGCCCGGCAACCCAGACATGAGCAAATCATAACCTCAACCCCAGCCTTGTGCATTATTTCCGGTGGATAACCCTGACCGCCCAAATGTTCGCTGGTATTTTCCATTATTTTAATTTGGTTAGTTTCAGTATCAATGACCGTGTAGTATGGCACGCGGCCAAAGTGGTTACCCACCATATCCTTTAGTCCATTATTTCCATTGGTTGGTACGCATACAATCATTATATCACCTATGATTCTAAAGCTGTTATTAGTGTAGGGCTTTTGCTCCGTTTTTCCTTAATGAGAATGTTCTCAGATAGAATTTTTTCCCGCCATAATTGTTCTCAGTTAATTTCCCCTGTTTAATTAAATCGGTGACAACCTCCCAGGTGCCGTCTTGCTTTTTCAACAAAACCTGCACGGCAACTTCCCGCATCGGATGAACCGCGGTGATGCTTAATAGATCTGATTCGAAGTCCCCAGTGGACGCAAAAGCATTACCCTCATAGCCAATCAGATACTCTGTATTAATCTGCTGATTTTGAAAAATCTGATACGCTTGATTTACCGTTGATTCGTTGGCTGATTTTACCCATTTTTCCGCTGGAGGACGGGTCGGGATTG
>JABMPO010000136.1 GCA_013203015.1 Fidelibacterota bacterium | reverse complement strand
TCTGATCAGGATCAATCAGGACGGCATAAACGGCACCGCGGCTACTAATTATATCTATTAAATACTGATAAACGGATTTATTCATAATTGGTATGATTTTAAGAAGCTTACCAGATTATCAATCTCAGTGCGGGTTCGTTTTTCTGTGACGGCAATCCTGAGTAATGAGGATTTGTCCGTGACAGGCGTGCCGACATACAGGTTTTTCTCTAAACCATCAGAGATTAATTGGATAGCAGGCACCGGACAGCGCACAACAAATTCCTTAAAAAACTTCAGATCAAAAACAAGTTCATAACCATTTAGAGCGACAATTTGATCTGCACAATAATGTGCTTTCTGAAAACATAAATCTGCCAGTTTGCCAAAACCGGATTTTCCAATCAGGCTCAGGTATATTGCCGCCGAAAGAGCCATTAGCCCCTGATTTGTGCAAATATTGCTGGTCGCACGTTCGCGGCGAATATGCTGCTCCCGGGTTTGTAAGGTAAGCACAAATCCTGGTTTGCCATCCACGTCAGACGTAGCACCAACTATACGACCAGGCATCTTTCGAACATGTTTGTTTCTGGTGGCAAATAATCCTAATGCCGGTCCTCCCAGAGATTGTGAATTACCGAGTGACTGTCCCTCCCCGGCGTAAATATCCGCGCCACATTCACCAGGGGTTGCAAACAGACCCAATGCCAGTGGATCGCCGACCGCAATAAACCAGGCTTTAACATCTTTACAAATGGATCCTACTGCCGCCCAGTCTTCAATTAGCCCGTATCGATTCGGCGATTGGACCACGACCGCAGCAACATCATCAAAGGACCTATTTCTCAAATTAGCTAAATCCACCCGACCTGCTTTTTCTGGCAAAATTTCTATTATCAACCCACTATGTTGAAGGTATGTTTCAACCACCTGTCGGTAGTTAAAAAACAATCCGGGGCTGATCAACAAACGATTATTCCTAGTAGAGTTTCCCGCCATCAAACAGGCTTCAGCAACTGCCGAAGCACCGTCGTACAAAGAGGCATTGGCAACATCCATTCCGGAAATTTCGCAGATCATTGACTGGTATTCATACATGGCCTGCAACGTTCCCTGACTGACTTCGGCTTGATAGGGGGTATAGGACGTGTAAAACTCCGAACGCATAACTAAAGCGGGAATTAAGCTGGGAATAAAATGATCATAACTGCCACCACCAAGAAACGAAATTATATTTGAAGCCGGTTGGTTTTTTTGGCCAAGCTCTGCCAGTAACTTACTTGTTTCAAGCTCAGACAAAGACCTGCCAAGCAGTAAATCAAATTCCTGTAGCAGTCGACTGGGTATATTATTCAGTAAATCAGCATAGGATGCAACACCAATATCAGCGAGCATTTCCGCCTCGATTTCAGCCGAATTGGGTATATAGCGGTTTTGATTAGCCAAGGCTCTCCTCATATGCTGAGGCGGTCAGTAATTCGTCCAACTCTTCCGGTGCTAAAGGTTTCATCCTGACGATCCAACCTTTTCCATAAGCATCGCTGTTGATCAAGTCGGGGTTATCCTCCAGATCTTCATTAATCGCCACAACTTCCCCAGATATGGGGGCAAATAAATCAGCAACTGTTTTTACTGCTTCAATTGTACCAAAGGGATCTCCTTTGCCATATTCATTTCCAATTTCAGGCATTTCCACGAAAATAATATCACCCAGTTCCCCCTGGGCAAAATCACTGATTCCTACGGTAAGGATATCGTCTTCCTCAGATACCCATTCGTGGTCTTCAGTGTATTTTAAATTTGCCGGTATGTTCATGGTTGTTCTCCAAATACAGAAGTTAAGTTAATTAATCTTTACGATCTGGTTGATAGTCAAATGTTTCCAAAAATCCGGTGTTATAATCACCCGATTGAAATTGTTTATCACGCAAAATAGCCTGCTGAAAAGGAATAGTCGTTTTTGGTCCCTCAATGATGCATTCCTCCAATGCGCGCTGCATGCGGTTAATTGCCCCCTGTCTGGTAGTTGCCCGAACGATCAGCTTGGCAATCAATGAATCATATTGGGTGGGAATTCGATAGCCGGCATACACATGGGTATCAATTCGCACATCTTTCCCACCAGGCATATGGAAACTTTCCACGACGGCTGGTGAAGGACAGAAATTGTTAGCGGGGTCTTCAGCATTAATCCTACATTCTATGGCATGCCCACGTAACTTGAGGTTATAAAAATAATCGGGAAATTTGTCCCCGGCATGCATACGAATCTGTTGCTTAATCAGATCGCACCCAACAACCATTTCCGTAACCGGATGTTCAACTTGAATCCGGGTATTCATTTCCATAAAATAAAATTTATTATTTTTATCGAGTAAAAATTCCACGGTACCAACACCGACATACCCCGACGCTTTAGTACCTTTAATCGCTGCTTTTCCCATCCGCGCTCGCAATTCTGCATCAACCACAGCTGATGGTGATTCTTCAATCAATTTCTGATGCCTGCGCTGCACAGAGCATTCACGCTCACCAAGATGGACCGCATTACCAAAGGCATCGGCAATAACTTGAATTTCAATATGACGGGGATTTTCAACAAATTTTTCGATATAAAGAGCACCGTTTCCGAAAGCTATATCGGCTTCGGCAGTAGCAGTATTGAAAGCTTTTTCCATATCGCTGGAATTATGCACGACGCGCATACCCCGACCACCTCCGCCGGCGGTAGCTTTTAAAATTACCGGATAATCTATTTTGTCAGCTTCTTTAATCGCTGCGGCAATACTCAGTACGTTGCCATCGCTACCAGGAATTACCGGAACACCGGCCGCCTTCATGGTTATCTTTGCCTGAGATTTATCACCCATGGCATCGATGATTTCCGGACCCGGTCCGATAAAAGTAAAACCATTATCATTACAAATTTGAGCAAATTCAGAATTTTCGGCAAGGAAACCATAACCCGGATGAATTGCATCAGAATCAGTAATCTCCCCAGCAGCAATTATATGAGGGATATTCAGATAACTTTCTTTACTGGCAGGTGGTCCAATACATACGGCTTCATCGGCAAATCGAACGTGCAGGGATAATTCATCTGCGGTCGAGTAAACTGCCACCGTTTTTATTCTCAATTCGTGACAGGCGCGGATTATCCTTAACGCAATCTCCCCACGGTTGGCAATCAGAATCTTATTAAACATTAATCATCTGAAGTGTTATTCGATCCGAAAAAGTGGCTGGTTATACTCCACCGGTTTTCCATTTTCGACCAGAACTTCTTTTACCACACCATCCACGCTGGATTCGATTTCATTCATGATTTTCATCGCTTCCACGATACACAAAGACTCACCTTTGGTAACACGATCACCAACTTTAACAAAAGCGGCTGCCTTGGGGTTGGGCGAGCAGTAAAAGGTCCCTGGCATTGGTGATTTAACCTCTGAAAGCGAATCAGCTGATTCGCTTTCAATAGAATTCATCGTTTTAGCGGTGATATCGCTATCGATTCCTTGAGGGATCACAGATTGCCCGGACCCTAGCGCGCTATTTATCATTGGTGAATTTTTTACAACGCGATATTTTCGTCCCCAGAAATTGGCTTCGATCTCATTTATCTCGCTGTGCTCGAGTATATATATTATTTCCTTGAGCTTATTTTTCCACATAAGCCTCCCTCAAAAGTTGTGTCAAGTTAATTGGAGCGAACTCGTTCGATATAAGCTCCGCTACGAGTGTCAATTTTTAAAATATCGCCGATATTGACAAACAAGGGAACCTGAACGGTGTAATCAGTCTCAACTGTGGCTGGTTTGGTAGCACCGGTTGCGGTATTACCTTTCATACCCGGCTCAGTATGGATAACCTCCAACTCGACATGGGCTTGGATCCTTGCATCTAGTACTTCCGTACCGTCAAAAAGTAGATCCACATTCATCCCCGCTTTAAGATAATTTTTACTATCCCCTACAACAGCAGCCGGAACGTTTATCTGATCATAGGTATCATTATCCATGAAGATAAAAAACTCGCCATCTTCATACAGATACTGCATTTCCCGCGCTTCAATTCGTATCACTTCTATTCGGGCACCGGAATTGAAAGTTTCATCAATCACTTTCCCAGTTTGAATATTTTTTAACTTAGTTCTGACAAAAGCGCCACCTTTTCCCGGCTTAACGTGTAAAAACTCCACGACTTTCATTCGTTTTCCACGATGAAGAAGCACCACGCCATTCTTTATTTCAGCTGTTGTTGCCATAAAATTTTTGCTCCTTTTAAAACTAAAATTTACGTCAGGTCTAGCTAGTTTCAAATTTGGAATCGCCCGTATCCGATAACAATTCAATCTTCCAATATTTCAATGTTTCGGCAATAAATCGATCAGCGAAATCAAGATCAGTCCTACAGGTTGCAGAAACTGGAATCTGACGAGCGAATTTTACCAGATCGGCCCTGGTCATCAAATCAATCCAGTCTGCTGTCAGTTTTTCATTAAAAGGAAAATGATCATTAATGCTTTCGATCTCGGTAGTCGTCATTTCCAGAGTTTTAAAAAACAATGCATTTTCCACATATTCTTTCAATGTGGATGTAAGATCAAGATAGAATGTCTTAAAGTCGCCCTGATCCCAAATTTTTGTTGTACGGATATTTTCTAAACGACGCATTGCAATGATATCAGCCGGCTCAATAGGTATTCCTGCAGTCGTAGGGAAAGCGATTCGATTTATTCTGCGACGCCAGAGAGTAAATATGGTGATTATCAAGGAAATTAATAAGATCAACAGGATAATCGTACGCCAGGGTATCATCACCGGGATAGCTACCGGACCCTTGATGGGCCGTAATTGCGGTTGTCCCGGATGGTTCAGTAGCGAATTAACAGCAACATAAACCGGATCAGTGTACAAAGTAAAACTATCGCGGGGACTGGTTTTAGTAATGATTACCGGAAATCCCGGTATTTCTATGCGACCGGTATCCCATAATGCAATCTCCAGACGAATTCCTATGTCATCAGCTTTCGGACCATTAAACAATTGGCTCCTGCGAACCTGTATTTTAGCTGAATCTTGCCTCCAGTTCCCAAACTCAATCTTCCGGTTTCCCCGACCGTGAACGGTGATCTGGAAATTTATTACTTCCCCGATTGTGGCTTCGGTAGTATCAACAATCGCATCAATTGAAAAAGGCGGTAAATCCGGTGGCTGCCCACAACCGCTTACTAAAATTAATAGACTACTTATAAATAATCCCGCGATTCCTGATCTAGAATGCATTAGATACGTTTTCCACGTTTTTTAAAATAGCTCATAATCGGTTCTATGAAATCGTCGCGGGTAGAAATCTGAATTAAGTCAAAATCAATCTGATCACAGGATTTTTTGAACAGCTCATAATGACTTTTACGCTCAGATTGAAATGCTCTACGTTCCTGGTACGAATTTGTATCAATCCAGAATTGCTCACTTGTTTCCGGATCGTGTACTTTGATAAGTCCAATTTCAGGTATTTCCTGTTCAAAGGGATCGTAAAGCTGAAGACCAATAATATCATGCTTTCGATTGGCAATCTGAAGGGATTTCATAAAGTCTTGATCAATAAAATCAGAAATTAAAAATACTACACTTTTCCGTTTTGAAACCTGTAAAAGAAATTCCAAAGCTGATGAAATTGAGGTGTTTTTTCCTTGCGGACGATGATACAATAATTCACGAACTACCCTTAAAACATGGGAGCGACCTTTTTTGGGAATAATATATTTTTCAATTTCGTCGCTGAACAAGATCAATCCGACTTTGTCATTATTTTTAATGGCGGAAAAACCTAAAACGGCGGCGATTTCGGCACCAATTTCAGTTTTAAATTTGTCGACACTACCGAAATGACCTGATCGGCTGACATCTACCATGAGAAATACAGTAAGTTCCCGTTCTTCCTCAAATATTTTGATAAATGGGCTGCCAGAACGGGCGGTTACATTCCAATCAATTAATCGAATATCATCCCCTGGTTGATATTCCCTGACCTCGGAAAATTGCATCCCCCGACCTTTGAAAACCGAGTGATACTCCCCCCCAAATAATTCATTTACCAGACCGCGGGTTCGTATTTCAATACGCCTGACTTTTTGCAGGATTTCTTTTGGAATCATAGCGACCCAAAAAAATTAGGGAACTTCGATCGAATCAAACAGCCTTTGTATGATATCTTCGGTGGTCAGTTCTTCCGCTTCAGCTTCATAAGTCAGAATGATTCGATGGCGCAGTATATCAGCACCAATATACCGAATATCTTCAGGCGTGATATAACCACGGTGCTGCATAAATGCCCGTGCTTTGGCCGCTAGAATCAAATTAATGGAGGCGCGCGGTGAGGCACCAAAAGCAATCAGATTGCTGAGATCGTCTAGTTTGTAATCTTTGGGTGATCGGGTTGCAAAAACCAGATTGAGCACATAATCCTCGACTTTTTCATCAACATAGATATCATTTATCGTACTATGGGCTTGCAATATCTGGTCAGAGGTAATAACCGGATCGATTTTTATTCCCGACTGAATCCGGGTGGCTTGCCGGATAATATTCCGCTCTTCATCAAATTTGGGATAATCAACTTTTATTTTTAACATGAACCGGTCGACTTGAGCTTCCGGCAGTGGATATGTTCCTTCCTGCTCAATTGGATTTTGAGTTGCCAGTACCAGAAAAGGCAGGTCGAGGAGGTAGGTTGTGTCACCAATGGTTACCTGTCGCTCCTGCATTGCTTCCAGTAATGCACTCTGGACTTTGGCGGGACTGCGATTAATTTCGTCGGCAAGAATTAAATTTGCGAAAATCGGTCCCTTGCGAGTTTTAAATCCACCGGTTTTTTGATCATAAATCAGAGTCCCGATCAAATCGGCAGGCAGCATATCCGGTGTAAACTGTATCCGTTGAAAACCGGTATTGATTACCTGAGCAAGTGTTTTTACTATCAGGGTTTTCGCAAGTCCGGGAACACCTTCCAACAGGATATGACCGTTGGCAAGTAAGCCGATTATTATTTTATCGAGCAGTTCAGATTGTCCGACAATTACCTGTCGTAATGCTTTTTTTAGATCGTCAATAAAAACTGATTCGCGTGCGATTCGTTCGTTGACTTCGGTCAGACTAAATTTTATATTTTTCAATTATTAGTGCTCAAGAAGTAATGTGTTTTAATTCATCAATTTCGTTAATGTCCTTCCCCATCCATTTCATTTCGAAATTAACCGAAGGCGTTAGTTCATGATCCGGATATATTTTGAGGAAGCTTTCGTATTCTCGCCGCGCATCTTCGTACTGAGACAGAATATTACTGTAGATATAACCAATCATGAACATGGCATGCGGTTCTTCAGCAGCATTTTCAAAATTGTTGATTACTTTCCGATAGGAATCAACTGCATTATTAAAATCACGCAGGTCATTCATATAGATATCACCAATAACATATTGGGATTTGGAGGCCATCAAATCGGTAGAAAAATGTTCGACTAACAAATTAAGATCTTTGATAGCCAGCTCGGTTTCCTTGGCCTGACGATGTTTTTCCGCCCGGTTAAAAAGTTCCAATGATGTCTTTGGAATTTTTTCACCACAGGCTGACAATAATAAAAAAGTTATCAATAATAAATAACCGTATTTTGTTTTCATGATTCCTCTTAATTGTTACAATTGTGATTGCGAAATTTATTGGTTATTATTTTACCAGTTCAAGGGAAATTCATAATCTAAATCAGAAAGCATATAGTACGCCAAATACCAGGGTTCTGTTCCCAAAATCATGCAAGTGGACGGCATAATCAATTCGAATCGGTCCCAAAGGCGATTGGAATACCAATCCGGCGCCACCATCCCATTCCATTTTATTAACCGAAAATGACTCGAATGAATTGGCCAAACTTCCCCCATCAATAAACAATTCGCAACCAATTTTCCAGATTAAGGGAATGCGCAATTCCCAGTTGGTAAGTATCCTGATTGGTTCGCCTTGGGGATTGTTTTCATCATCCTCTTTAAAACGATAGGTTTGCCAGCCGCGTAAACTGGTACTCCCGCCAAGATAGAATTTATCATACTGAGGATCCGGATAATCACTTTCCCAGCCATACATAAAACCATATTTTATCCTGCCAGCCAATATAATTTTCCAGATAATAGTATTATAGGTAGAAATTCCAAAATCCAATTTCAGAAAAGTACGATTTCCGCCTAAAATCCCCCCGGCATTGACTGCATTGAGAGTAAATATTGATCCGCGACCAGGGTTTAGCACATTATCGGTCCCGTCCCATCTAATATCAAAATTGATTGTACGTTTCTCAATATCAGTGATTTCTTCGGTTTCAGGATGGATAAATTTTTCCCACTGTAATCCGGTACGAATATATGACAACAAATTTAGACTATAATTGTAATTCAAACTTGAACCATATTTTTGAATACGGGGATAATTCTTGTCACTGATATCAGTATAAGTTTCATAATAACCTGAAAGACTGGTAGGAATTCTGAAACCGGCAAACCATTGAGTGGATATTGTCACTGTACTGCTGAATTTCACAAATTTAGTTTGTTGTAAATCTTCTGTGATCGGGAAATTTGCAGCAGATTTAGCACTAAAGCGATAAAAGGAATCAAATATATCACGATTACGCCATTCGATGGTCCCGCCAATGGTTGGAATTTCCAGCTCGGCCTCCAGATAACGTATTGGATAAAAACCACCCTCGGAAATTATTTCCCGCTGCTTGAATCGTCGTAGCTCAATTAATAAATCTACCGAGGCGGCATCAGCACTCAACTGCAAGGGATTCGTTTTCACAAATGAGAAGATTCCAGTTTCCAATATCCTCTTCTGTGATTCATCAATAGCTGCTTGTTGATATAAATCACCGGGCTTTATCTGTAACTCACGATAAACAAACTGAGAATCCAGTTCACTGGCAAAATTGAAATTAATTTTATTAATATAAACATCAGGACCTTCTTCAATATCAAGCAAAACGCTGAAAGTATCACTGGTTGATTCGAATATATTAATTGCTGTAAATAATTTACCATGCTTAGCAAATTCATTTTCCAGCGCTGGAATATTGGAGTTCATTCCGAGAGGATTGTATGACCGGTTCAGCTTAAGGCCAAGAATATTTAGGATTTTCCGTTTACTTACTACAGAATTTCCGACTATATCAACCCCTGCTAAAATGGTTTGATCGCCCTCGGAAATTAAATAAAATAGGTCTACTTCGCTATCATCAATGGAAAAGGAATCTTTAACTGTCGCATTCAAAAATCCGCGGGTAACATAATAATTTTTTATAATGATGGCGTCAAGCTTGTGGATCCTGCGATCGTAATCAGTCTTGCTAAACAATTGCGGCTCTTTTAACCGTAGCAAGGATCTTAATTCCCGCTCCTTAATTGTTTCATTGCCGTTAATATCAATATTGCGGATATTTAAAATATTGTTCTGGGCGCAGATGAATGCACCAGGGACCAGGAAAATCAGAATTAATCTTTTTATGGACATTGGCTCAGTATGAATATCTAAGACGGTATTTCACCTGCAAATTTCCAGCATCATCGTAGTTACCTACAAGTGAAAGATAGCGATTTAATTTATACTCAACTCCTACCAATTGCTGAGTGGGATTTGTCAGGGAAAATGACCGTTTATATGAATAATTCAGCGCCAGGTTAGTGGATAATCGACGTTGGGCACTAATGGTCATATCCTCAGTATTGTTATCTCCCAATAAATTACCGGCTCCACTGATACCGACTTCGTCAATTAAACCCAATTCTCGGGTTACCTGTGATAGGTTTTTCTGCAATTGATTTTCGAACCAGGCGCCTACAATCGTAAACTGTCCCAAACCTTGGCTGGCAAAATTGTAATCTTCCAGACGTTTACCAATGGTCATCAGAGATAAAATATCGGTTTGCGAAAGAAATGGAGTGGAATCAAACAATAATGTTGGGTTATCAATTGGTCCCGACAAACTGGCAGTGATAACATAGTCACTGATATTGGTATTAGCCTGAATATTTAAATCACCATTAAATCCGGTTCCGGTAAAGATTAAAGATCCCCCTTCGTTGATATTGAAAACCACCCCAGCATAGTAGAATTTTCCTCCTATCAGGAATAATTCACCTGCAAAATCCATATCCTGTTCACCAAATTGTACCAGACTTAATTCCCCAATAATATCTGCATCCAATTGGGAATTAATCAGTTTAAAATCACCGGTAATTGGGAAGGTTATTCGATATTCTGTTATTATTTTACTTTGTATATGAGTCGATTCATCTATATCAGATGGGGCAAATTCCTGCCTCATCTCAACATTTACAGGTGTAATAATACCAGAATAAGTAATCGTATCGCGTCCAGTCATGGTTATGTCACAATCAACTATGCCTTCAATATCACCAAGTAATGTACGGATATAAGCATTCTGTGCGCTGATGCCAAGGTTGAATCCTGGCTCGAAGAATTTTGAAAAATCAATTGTTCCACTGACATCTATATTATTATCGATTTCGGCTATTTGACCGGTCAATGCCGTGCGAATACTAAGACGTCGACTGTATTCCGGGGTTGGGCGTAGCGTGCCTTTGAAATTCTCAACTGTCATTAGGTTATCTGTTATTCTCAATGAACCTCTAATATCATCAACCGTATTGTCCAATAAGACTGTATATATCTCACCATCTGCAACATTCAACCAGCCATCACGAATGATTTTTTCTGGCACCCCGGATAGAAAGAAACCTATATCAAAAATTCCTGTCAAAGAATCAGTTACATCCAGATAAGTACTTAAAAATTCAAGATTAGTTGTTTGTCCATACACAGCAAGCTTTAGAGAATCGCCTGGGATCATTTTACCAAAATTGTCAGATGATAAATTGTAATCAATCGGCAGTATCCCCTTACCGTGCAAATAATTATTCTTATATTTTGACTCAAAATAACTGAAAGTGAGTCTTTCATTCAAAAAATCACCCTTACTATTAACTAAACCAAGTGGAATTCGGTCGTAAACTGCATCGGCAATTGATAAATCAAACCCAAAATTAAGATCATTAGTCGTCCCCCCCAAATCAAACTCACCGGAGATATATCCTTTCAATTTCGGAAATTTGGGAACGAATTGTCGGAATAAATCCAGGTTGACCGATCTTAATTCAGCTAGCATTTCGATTGGTATTTTCTGCTCGACCTCCCTATTCATGGGAATAACACCACTGAATTGAATTCCAATATCTTTGCCTTTGGTAAGCGTGAATTCATCAATATGCAGCACGCTGTCATAAAACACGCTGGAAATTACTAAATCATCGAATTGCTGACCCACGACCTGACCGTTTTTAAGTGATAGCTCAATTTCGATGGATTCGTCGCCTCTATTACCAAATAATGCGATTTCACCAAAAACAAGTCCATCCCAGGAATATTTTGCATTGGGAATATGCTCCAGCAGAGCATCGGAATTAAAATTGGAAAATTTCAGCCTGCCTTCGCGATAATCTGCAAAATTTATAAATCCTTCAATTATACCATCGTCGACATGGAGGGTAAATGGATTTAAACGAAATGAATTTTTCTTCCAAGTCAGGTTAATCGGCTGAGCATTTACTAAATAATGCAAATTATAGCCTAATCTAAATTGGTCAAAAGTCAACCTACCTTGTGGATCATAAATTCCACTTAATTGTAGAAAATTGTCTCTATCTTTTAAATAAATACTGTTGATTACAATAATATTACTGTCTATCGATAATTCAATAAATCCTTCACTGGCCTGGTATTTTGGCCAGTTTACGTCAAAAAGATTTACCACCAGATTCCCAAAAGACTGAGATTCGATCCATTGAATTTGAGAATTTATATCGGCCTGCTCAATTGTTAAATCACGAAATCTTAATATATTGAAAGCCGCATCGATATCAAGAATTGGTGCACCAAGTGTCCCTCCCCACTTCACATTTCCCCGCACAAGTCCAGTCAAACTATCAATACCCAGTATTTTAGCTGGCAGGGACAGACGGGTATCGTTCAAACTGATATTAAAATCCGAATGACCATCATATAGGTTCATTGACCCGGTAATGGTGGCCAAACCATCTTCAGTAATTATTGTAAGTGGATTTTCAGTCGATACAACACTGTCCGATAATATCAATGTTCCGGACAGAGAAGTATTCTCACCTATGAGAGTTCCGGCATCCAATAGCTCAGCAGCCAAAAGTGTATGATGTCGACCCGAATCAAGTATTGCCATTTCCCATAAAACTATGCCAGAAATTTCAGTCTTCGGAGCTGAGTTCAAAAAATCACTGATATTATAATTGGATAACTCAAATCTCCCATTCAACCGTTGTCCTGGTTCATACAATCCGGTACCATTAATTGTGAAATTATTATTAGTCAGAATAAAATTGGTCATTTTTAAAACATTATTCTCAGTGACCAAATTGAATCGGACCTGAATTGAGTCAATATCCGAATAAATATTTGAGCTTATTTCGTGTTGTTTCAAATTAGATTTAAAATCAATATCAAAATCAACCGAATGCCATTTTGGATGTATAATACCGGCTATTGTGCTATCCAGTGGCAACGTCAGATTGTCAAGTTTCAGGTTGCCAGTAAATTCCGGTTTGTTCTCGATAACACCAGATACTGTAAATGAAAAGGGGTAGTTATTAAAGCTGCCCGTTAGATTATCAATCGCTAAATTATTATCAAATACTTGGATTCCGGAATTTCGTACAATCAGTTGATCACCCTTAATATGCTTGATATCCATGGTATCGATGTACACAAAAGAACTACTTTTGCGATATTTCAATCGACCAGTAAATGAAAAATCGAATTCCTGCGCCTCACCTTGAATATTTGAAACTACTCGATTTTTCCCCGCAATAACCAGCTCTTTGATAAAAATGCCAATATTATTCAGATTTTTAAATTTTAATCTGCTTTTTGTGGTATCCTCAAGCTCATGGTATATTAATGAATAATCTTCAATTATCAGTTTACGAAAGCTGATTTCCTTAAATAACCCTGGTATCGGATTTATATTGAAAACTATTTCCGGAGCGTGAAAGGATACCAGAGAATCGTTCTTGGTAATATTTAGATTTGTGATTTTCGTGGTCGTTAATAAATGACCAGAAATTTTGTCGAAAGTAATATGCCAGAGATCCTGCTTTTGTAGCTGATTCATCAGAGTTTTGCTCCAAATTGCAGGTGTTAGCAAATAACTGATTGATACTGTAAACACAGCGAAAACAATCAGCAAAACCAGTATAGCGATCTTATAACGTTTTTTCATCGGTTACTAAAGCAATAAAGTTAACTTGCAATAGTTCCAAATACAAAAAGAGCGGGAAAAAATCCCGCTCAATCAAACTGTATTTCAGCCGGAATTAATCGACTACTTCAAAGTCAGCATCTTCAATCTCACCATCACCTTTTGTGGATTGCTTACTGCTCGCAGTATCGGCCTGCGGTTCAGCTTCTGGTGGTGTCTGATCTTTAGTAGCCTCATACATTTTGGAAGAGATATCACTCCAGGTTTTTGTCAGATCATCCAATGTCCGTTTTATGTCATCACTATTGGAACCTTCGCTGGCTTTCTTAAGTGCTGCAACTTTGTCTTCCAGAAGCTTTTTATCGTCTTCACTGAGTTTATCACCCATTTCGGTAATATTTTTCTCAGTTTGATATACCATCTGATCAGCCTGATTCTTCAAATCAATTGCTTCTCGTTTGGACTTATCCTCTACCTCATGCTTCTTGGCATCATTTATCATTTTATCAATGTCAGAATCGTTAATTCCGCTGGAGGCTTCAATCCGGATACTCTGCTCTTTACCACTGGCTTTATCTTTAGCCTGAACATTTAATATGCCATTGGCATCGATATCGAAAGCTACCTCGATTTGCGGAATACCGCGCGGCGCAGGTGGAATCCCATCCAGATGGAACTTTCCAATTGTTTTATTATCGACAGCCATTTCCCGCTCGCCCTGCAAAACATGAATCTCTACCGTGGTCTGACTGTCAGCCGCCGTACTGAAAATCTGCGACTTTTTGCTGGGAATCGTAGTATTCCGCTCAATCAGCTTGGTGCAGACACCACCCAAAGTTTCAATTCCCAGGGACAGGGGTGTTACATCCAACAGGAGGATATCATCGACCTCGCCAGCCAGGACGCCACCTTGAATTGCAGCGCCTAATGCTACTACTTCATCGGGGTTTACACTTCGATTCGGCTCTTTTTTGAATATTTCCTTGACCTTTTCCTGAACCATTGGAATTCTGGTTGAACCACCAACTAAAATCACTTCATCAATTTCGGAAACTTTCAGACCAGCATCTTTTATTGCTTTCTTACAGGGTGCAATTGTCCGTTCAACCAAGTACCGGACCAGTTCTTCAAATTTTGCCCGGGTTAGACTGAGATTCAAGTGTTTGGGACCTGCGGCATCAGCAGTTATAAACGGTAAATTGATTTCAGTCTGCTTTGAACTGGATAATTCTTTCTTGGCGCTTTCCCCAGCTTCTTTCAAACGCTGTAAGGCCATGGGATCTTTTCTTAAATCAATGCCATCACTCTTCTGAAATTCATCCGCAATCCAATCAATCATTACCTGGTCAAAATCATCGCCACCTAAATGAGTATCACCATTGGTGGACTTAACTTCAAATACACCATCACCAAGCTCAAGAATGGAAATATCAAATGTTCCGCCACCGAGATCAAAAACAGCTATTTTTTCATCTTTTTTCTTATCAAGCCCATAGCTCAAAGACGCGGCAGTCGGCTCATTGATAATTCGCCGAACATTCAGACCTGCAATCTTCCCCGCATCCTTGGTTGCCTGACGCTGAGAATCGTTAAAATAGGCCGGAACTGTAATCACAGCTTCAGTTACTTTCGTTCCAAGATACTCTTCGGCCATTTGCTTAAGTTTTTGTAAAATCATTCCACTAATCTCGGGGGGAGTATAATTTTTATCTCCAGCTTCGACCGAAAGACCGGCACCCGATTGTTTTTTCACTTTGTAAGGCACTTCACCAAGCTCGGTACCTACTTCATTAAAAGCTCTGCCCATGAAGCGTTTAATAGAAAAAACCGTATTTTGCGAATTAGTAACTGCCTGCCGCTTGGCTGGTTGTCCCACAAGTCGCTCGTCATTCTTTGTGAAAGCAACTACTGATGGGGTTGTCCGACCACCCTCTGGGTTAGTGATTATTGTTGGTTCTCCGCCTTCCAAAACGGCCACACAAGAATTTGTGGTTCCCAAGTCAATTCCAATTATTTTTGACATAATGTTTCTCCTGATTCGAATTCAAATAAATTTTAATCATGTCAGAACAATAAATATGCCTCAGTGCATTTTGCGTCCTTTTGTCAGAAAAATTGATAAGGCGGCTATATATGGCAGAAAATCATCATACTTTGTTATTACTAACAAAGATTGAATTTGTGCATCTAAACCTTGTTCTTACGGGTCTTCTGCACCTTTTTATTATCAGTGAAGATAAAGTGGTCTTTTACAAAATCAATTTTTATAGCTGAACCGGCTGAAAACTTTTTACGTAGGATTTTTTCCGATAGAACATCTTCAATTGATACTTGGATTTCACGCCTCAAATAGCGGGCTCC
>JABMPO010000135.1 GCA_013203015.1 Fidelibacterota bacterium | reverse complement strand
GGGCGATGGAACGATTTTATCGGCAGCACGCGCCGTTGGCGGACGTGATATTCCAATTTTGGGAATTCATCTCGGTGACCTTGGTTTTCTGGCGGAAGTGACGGTTAAGGAATTATATCGGCGGCTTGACCAGGTAGCAGCCGGAAGTTTTCATGTCCAGCCGCGGATGATACTTAATTGTGAAGTGCAATATGGCGATCAAGTCCGGCAATTATGTGCTTTGAATGATATTGTTATCGATAAAGGTAAATCGCATCGGATGATTACTACCCAATTGGAAGCCGATGGCCGGTTTGTGGCCGCTTACAAAGCTGATGGTTTGATTGTCGCTACTCCCACAGGTTCCACTGCCTATGCCTTAGCAGCCGGCGGACCGATTGTGGTCCCGGGCTTGGGTGCGATTGTCGTAGCTCCGATTTGTCCCCACAGCCTTAATTATCGCCCCCTGGTATTAAATGATAATATGCAATTGAAAATCTCGTTTCCGGAAAGTAATTCGGAGGAAATGGCTGTTACGGTTGATGGGCAATTAATCGAATATTTAACTGACCAACACCGGGTAGTAATTAATAAGGCCGAATATAAAATTCAAATGATAGTTTTTGATGACAGTAATTATTTTCAAACCCTGAGGGCCAAAATGGGTTGGGGGCGCCGAGGGGAGAATTAAGCAGTAGTGCTGTATAATTAATTTGGCGGACTGTCAGATTGTTTGGGGGGTAAAATCTGGTTCGATCAGATTTCACAGGCGGGCGCGTAATTGGGATCGCTTTGGGCTTTATGTTGCCGAAGAATGCAATCATCCATTACCACCAGCAGTCTGGCATCCTCAGCCTTTTTGGCAGCGGTTTCATCAATAACACCATCCTGTAGCCAGATCGCTTTAGCATTGATCTCAATTGCTTTTTCGATAATTGATGCCACATGTTCAGAGCGTCTAAATATATCAACAACATCAATTTTATATGGTATTTTATCCAGTTGAGGATAGGATTTTTCACCAAGGATTACATCCTGACCGGGATTGACCGGAATGATCGTGTAGCCCTGGGCTTTAAGATAAGCGCCCACATTATTGCTGGGTCGTCCTGGTTTATTTGACAATCCGACGATTGCGATCTTTTTCATAGCCAAAATGCGTTTGATTGTTGCCGGTTCATTCATAGTCTACTCCAATTATAGTTTCTTAATTGGATACCCAACGTTTAAACAGGTTACTGATTATATAGCCGGCCATATTTGGATTTTCCTTGAGCCGCCGAACCGAATAATCAAACCAGGCGTTCCCAAATGGCACATAAATTCGGACCGCATACCCTTTTTCTAATAATCTTTCCAACCGCTTCCCCATGGGTACTCCGTGTAATACTTGAAATTCAAAGCGATCCTTAGGAATACTATTTTGCTCAATCCAGCTTTCCAGATCATCCAGAAGTCCTCGATCATGAGTCGCAATTTCGGCAAATCCCTCACCCTTAAGTAATGAGTGGGTCATGCTGGTGAAGCTGTCATTGATTTCAATACGATCCTGAATGGCAATTTCCGGCGATTCACGGTAAATCCCTTTGCAAATTCTAACCCGAAAATCAGTAGAATCGAGCACTTTAATGTCATCAACACTACGAAATAAATAGGCTTGCAGAACCAGGCCCACCTTGTTGAATTCGGCCCTGGCTTGTTGGTAAATTTCAATCGTAATATCGGTGTAAGGAGAATTCTCCATATCAATTGTAACGGGAATAGCTAAATCGCGAGCTGTTCTGACAATTTCCATAGTATTTTTCAGTGCCAACTCTTGGTCAAGTTCCAAACCAAGGTGGGTTAGTTTGAACGACACTGTACCAGTTATTTCGGCTAACTTAATGGTTTGAAGCAATTCCAGATAGCTGTCTTTGACTGCAACCGCTTCCGTTTTATCACTCACGTGTTCACCCAGAATATCCATGGTGACAACGTAGCCCTGCTGATTCAATATTTTGACTTTTTCAATCGCTTCAGTAAGGCTTTCACCAGCGACATAGGGTTTGGCAAATGGTCGGACAAGAAACCGCGGAAAAAATGGTAGCACAGTAGCAATGAATTTGTTGAGAAGAATCATATGGCACCTGATTTTGTAGTGATTTAGACTGTCCTATTAGCTATTTTAGTACAGAATTTAGCTACTGATTGTGATCATATTTCAGCTTTTTTCCCATATATGAAAGGGAAAAATTTGCGGTGTTCTACAATTGGAAAAATGTAAAGTGATAACTTTAACTTTGCCTTGACTGGCGGAAAACTCGCAGGGTAAATTCTGCTTCATAATTTGAACTAATACTTGTGTATCTCGAATTCGGAACAGTACTGGCTTTCACAATCCTGGGTATAATATTGCTCATGGTTGCTCTGTGGCTGCAAAAGCTGCTGGCGCCATCCAATCCTTCTAAACTCAAGCAGTCTACTTATGAATGTGGCGAAGAACCGGAAGGGTCAGCCTGGGTACAATTCAATATTCGATTTTATATTATCGCCCTGGTTTTTCTGATCTTTGATGTGGAAGTAGTTTTTCTGTTTCCCTGGGCGGTCGTCTTCCGGGAACTGGGTTGGTTGGCCATGGTTGAGATGGGAATATTTTTAGTAATATTACTGGTAGGACTGGCCTACGTTTGGCGCAAAGGGGATTTGGATTGGGTAAAACTTAATATGAAAAACGCCCGCGGGAGATATCGCCGTTTCGCCGAAGACCCAAATTCTAATAAAAATTTCTGATGGATCAGCAAACACCCCAAAATTCCGACAATATTATTATTGGCTCACTTGATAAACTTATCAGTTGGGCACGATCCACTTCGCCATGGTATTTTCAATTTGGATTGGCCTGTTGCGCCATTGAAATGATGGCAACCGCCGCCAGTCGCCATGATTTGGAACGGATCGGAATGATGCCGCGCTCATCACCACGCCAGGCCGATGTAATGATCGTGTCTGGAACCGTAACGCTGAAAATGGCTACCAGAATCAAACGTTTGTACGCACAAATGGCCGATCCCAAATATGTTATTTCCATGGGCAGTTG
>JABMPO010000134.1 GCA_013203015.1 Fidelibacterota bacterium | reverse complement strand
CATTAGCAGATCGAATCTACCAGGCTCAGTGCTATGGCAGTGTTGAGCCGATTGAATATATGATTCCCTACCCAAACCTGGGAGCGCTGGTGGATGGTCAGAATATCAAATTAGCGGATAAAATCTGGTATCTCCCCCAGCAGGTGAGTTATGCAAAATTGTTACAGCGTATTAATCAAACTGCTAACTGGCTGGAGCAATTAGGTATTACCAACCATGATCGGGTTTATCTCGCAGACTGCCCCACACCCGCAGCGGAAATTCTGGCACATGCCATCTGGCTGGTTGGTGGTTCAGTGGTCATTGGCAGCGATCAACAAAAAATACTTGGCTGCTGTGAGCCCAAATTGATTATCGGTAATTCGACTGCTGACGTTGGGGGCCTTAATATCATTGCAATCGGTGAAGAAAAAAAGCAATACCCCAGGGTCACAGAAAAACTTCCTGTTGAATATAAATCGAAACATAAAGCATTGTTGAGCGATGAAGCACTGGTTTTCTGGAATGGCGACTGGGGAGTCCGGTTGAGTCATTACAATTTGTTGATTAATGCCAATGGCACCTTGTCACAATTAGCGTCAGATCGAGACACCACCCTGCGGATTAACCTGCCAGCCGCTACCACGGCCTGGGTTGTTTTACAGGCCATTTTACCGATTTACGCCGGAATCGGGATGTCCCCTGATGAAGGAGAATTAGGCATTGGAATCGAGAAATCCGCGCCTACCGATTATTACTTGAATTACGATTTGAAATCAACATTAGATGATAATCACCAAATCCATATTCTACCGGAAACTACTGCTGTTCTAAAAATCGATAACAGGCCAATTCCGCTCACTAAAATAATTGAGACGGATGCTGGAAAAATTATTGTAAGTGGCCATTCGGTGATGATGGGTTATACTGACGATATAATTAACGAACAATCTTTCACTGAAGCCGGTCTGGAACTACCCCTTTAGACATCGAATCCTGCTAATAATGAAATCAACTTATTTCAACAAGTCAAACATAGTTGCTAAATCGAGTGAATTCCTGCGGAGCCTGGGCAATGACCTTCGTTTGCATGAATTAAATGCTCATTTACCGAACTGTGCATTGCTGGTACTGGATATGCAGGATTATTTCCTTGATCCCGAGTCCCATGCCTTTGTACCCAGCGGGCCGGCAATTATTCCCGGTATCAACAGATTGGTTAACCATTTTCAGCAATTTGACCGGCCAGTTATTTTCACCCGGCATATTAACACAATCAATGATGCATATTTAATGAATTCTTGGTGGAAAGAATTGATCACCAATGATAATCCACTATCCAGGATTACACCGTTGATCGAAACAGAATCGGCACAGATAATAGTCAAATCGCAGTATGATGCTTTCTTCAATACCGAGCTCGAGACTCTCCTACACTCCTTGAAAATAGGGGATCTGATTATTTGTGGACTCATGACCCACCTGTGCTGCGAAACTACTGCCCGATCCGCGTTTGTCAGAGGATTTAATGTAATCTTTCCAGTTGATGGAACGGCTACTTATAATGAACAATTTCACCTGGGAACACTGCGCAACCTGACTCACGGCTTCGCGGTCATTCCAACCATCGATCAGATTATCAAGACGGTCAGGAGTCCACAATGATCAATACTGTGGCTATCATTGGCGCCGGTCCTGCCGGAATTGCTGCTGCAATCCAATGCCACCGTCAGGGAATTGATTTTCTGCTGTTCGAACAAGCACATTTAGGTGGCTTATTAAATAACGCCAATTTAGTGGAAAATTATCCCGGCTTCCCCAAAGGTATCAGTGGCCGATCACTGGTTGAAAAATTCAGTTTCCAGCTCAACGACCTGGCTGTTCCAATAATTAAGGAAAAGGTAACTCAGGTTGATTTCAGCGATAATGCTTTTAGTATAAGGACAGACTCCGAAACCCACACGGCTCAGTTTCTAATTCTGGCAACCGGAACAATACCGATTAAATCAGACCTGACATTTCCAAATTCATTGCAGGAACAAGTGTTTTTTGAAATCAGCGAAATATTAAAGGCCACTGGAAAACAGATTGTCATCGTCGGAGCTGGCGATGCCGCCTTCGATTATGCGCTGAATCTGGCAGACCAAAATCAAGTGATTATTCTTAATCGTAGTAATAATATAAAATGCTTAGCACTACTTTTAGAAAGAGCTAACGCTCATCAAAATATTAAATATCTGGAAAATACTCGCGTAACAGCAGTTGAGAAAACTGCAACCGGGCAGATTGAGGTCGTATGTAGCGGCTCAGGAGACAACACATCGATTCAAGCCGATTATCTCATTTTTGCAATTGGCCGTATTCCGAATGATATTTGTCTGTCCCCAAAACTGCGGGCCGAGAAAGATCAGATGATTGAACAGGGCTATCTATACTTGGTAGGAGATCTGGCCAATGGGCGCTACCGCCAGACCGCAATAGCGGTGGCCGATGGCATCCGGGCAGCGATGCAAATAAACACTATGTTGAGCGACGAATAATCATGAAGATCATCTCTACCAGCGGAAACCTGGATATT
>JABMPO010000133.1 GCA_013203015.1 Fidelibacterota bacterium | reverse complement strand
GGTTATCGACGTCTGGACTGATGCAACAAACCATGTTGCCGCCAGCATGATGAATTGTCTCATGATTGACGAGCAGGGATTTATTCGGGTTTACATGATGGCAGACTCCGGCGCTCGTGGTAGTCAAGACCAGATCAAACAGTTGGCCGGTATGCGCGGACTGATGGCAAAACCCAAAAAAGCCATGACCGGTGGAAAGGGTGAAATTATCGAAAACCCGATTCTTTCCAATTTTAAGGAAGGTCTATCGGTTCTTGAATATTTTATTTCAACTCATGGTGCTCGTAAAGGATTGGCAGATACTGCTCTAAAAACCGCCGATGCCGGTTATCTGACTCGCCGCCTGGTGGATGTATCACAGGATGTGGTAATCAGTGAAGAAGACTGTGGCACAATTAACGGTATTGATATTTCCGACTTGAAAGAAGGGGAAGAAATTATCGAACCGTTGGCCGATCGCATTCTTGGTCGTACGACTCTTGATGATTTTATCGTAGATGGTAAAGTAAAAATTGCCAGCGGTTCAATTATTACTGAGAAAGAAGCCGAAATTATTGATAATAGTAATGTTGAATCAGTCAATATTAGATCAGTACTCACCTGTGATTCTCATCGTGGTGTTTGCGCAAAATGTTATGGTTGGAACTTAGCAACCCATGAGTTGGTCAATCTTGGTACTGCAGTTGGAATCCAGGCTGCACAGAGTATCGGTGAGCCCGGTACCCAGCTTACCCTGCGAACTTTCCACATTGGTGGAACGGCAACTCGTATTATTGAAAAATCGGAAATGAAATCGAAATTGGCTGGAAAAGTAAAATTTTCGGACAATTTTGAGATGGCGTCTCGGATTGATGAAACCGGTGCCAAAGTTACCCGTTGCATGATTCGCCATGGAAAAATATCTGTACTCGACGAGAATAATAGTCCACGGGCACAGTACAATGTTCCCTATGGTGCTAACATGATCGTCAATACGAAACGGAAGATTGAAGCAGGACAGATACTTTTCCAGTGGGATCCTTATACTGACCTTATTCTGGCACGAAAAGATGGTACTGTAGCGTTGCGTGATTTTGAAAATAATGAAACCTATCGTGTTGAAGCCGTCGAAGGTGGAAAAAAGCAGATGGTTATTATTGAAGCTAAAAACCGCAAATTGAGCCCGCATATTGAAATAATTGACGATGATGGCCTAGTGACCGCCGGTGGAGCTATTCTTCCCGTAAATGCTACCTTAGTTGTTAAGGATAATCAGATAGTACAGCGTGGACAAACACTGGTAAAAATACCACGCGATATTGGTAAAACGCGTGATATAACCGGTGGTTTGCCGCGTGTTGCCGAGTTGTTTGAAGCGCGTACACCATCTAACCTGGCAGTTGTTAGCCAAATAGATGGAACCGTCAAATTCGGTGAAGTTCGCCGCGGTATCAGAAAGATCAGTGTTACTGGCAGCGATGGTGAGAGTAAGTTGTATTCCATTCCTTATGGTAAACATGTGATCGTCCATGAAGGTGATTTTATTTCTGCAGGAACCGCACTGTGTGAAGGTTCGATTTCACCCACTGACGTCCTGAGTATTCTTGGTCCGGGAAAAGTGCGCGAATACTTGGTGAATGAAATTCAGGAAGTATATCGTTTGCAAGGCGTTAAGATAAATGACAAACACATTGAAGTGATTGTCAAGCAAATGATGAACAAGGTAAGTGTTGCTGATCCCGGTGACTCACGATTCTTGACGCGCGATAGGATAGCCAAAGAGGAATTCTTTAAGGAGAATTTGCGATTGGCTAAGCTGGTGGTCGTAACTGATCCCGGCGATTCGGAATTTGAAAAAGATGCTTTCGTCGATAAAGCCGATGTAGTAATTATAAATCGTTCTTTGAAGGAAGACGGCGAAGCACCCATAAAAACCCGGAAAGCCCAACCAGCTACATTCGAACCATTATTGATGGGAATTACCCGCGCATCATTAAATACTGAGAGTTTCCTATCGGCTGCTTCTTTTCAGGAAACAACTCGCGTGCTAACTGATGCCGCCACATCCGGAAAAACTGATTATCTGACTGGTTTGAAGGAAAATGTTGCAGTTGGACGATTGATTCCGGCGGGTTCGGGTTCCCCCCATTTAAAAAATTTATTAGTAGAATCCCGACTGGGCGAAGACTATCCCGAGGACAATGAAAATGTTGTCAAAGATCAGGATTAATCGCACAGAAATAGATTCAATTCGTGTTAAAAACGGATTGACTGCGAACAATAATCTGAAATAAATTAGTAGGCTTTATTTGAATAGCTATGCCGACGATAAATCAATTAATCAGAAAAGGTCGAAAGCGGGTCGTTAAGAAAAAAGCGACACCGGCTTTGAAGGGAAACCCCCAAAAAAGGGGCGTTTGTACACGTGTGTATACAACAACACCGAAAAAACCAAACTCCGCTTTACGCAAAGTTGCACGTGTCCGTTTAACTAACGGAACCGAAGTCACAGCGTATATTCCAGGCGAAGGACATAACCTGCAAGAGCACTCAATTGTTATGATTGAGGGTGGTCGTGTTAAAGATTTACACGGTGTT
>JABMPO010000132.1 GCA_013203015.1 Fidelibacterota bacterium | reverse complement strand
TGCACTTACTGCAATATTTGCATACGAAAAAGTGAATGTCCCACCGTCCCGGCCATATTAGCGGAAAAATGGTCACAACCAGACTGCCATGCTTGTGGCCGTTGTATCGAAGTATGCCCGGAGGATGCTCTACATTTCAAGTGCTCGTTTCGGTAAACAAACATTAAATGTTTTTAATTCTGAGTGATGCTTGTCAGCCGCAGTTCCTGAAGCGCAGCTTCAGGATGTAGGGTGGAGTTTTAAGTTAATTCAGCATTCAAAAATGCACAAGCCAAATACCAAGCCTGCTCCTCTACTCCGCGCTCCTTGCTCCCAGCTCTCTGCTCCCTGCTACCCCTCCGGTCGATACTGCCGTTGAGCTTTTAGCAAGAGAACGTCCGCCTTCTGGCGATCCCCGTCCTGGGCAGTTGATACTATTCGAAGGGCAGCAATTATCGGTATCCGGGTATTATCGTAATTGGCATATAAAGCATCAATTGCCTGGACGATAATATCAATATTATAACCGACGCCATCGGAAATATGCTGGTCCAAGATTTCGTAGTAACGTTCAACAAAATAAGGCTCGCGCCAGTACGGATCATGCCCGTATTGCATTTTTACCTCTTCCATATGAAAAAGCTTCATACGACTTATTGCCGTATAGGCTCCGTTTACAAAAGCCATTTTTTCATTATCAGTCAAGCTGTCCCAGTATTCGGCAGGTGTGTTATCCTGAGCAAAAACCAGGTTCAATGAGCACAGAATTAAAACAACAATAAGTATTTTATTCATTAATCTCCTCCAAACTGGTACCTTTATAATGATTGACTATCGGAACTCGCCTACCGGTGCCGAAAGCTTTGGGACTGACTCTGATTCCCGGAGCAGCCTGGCGACGCTTATATTCATTTCGCTGCACCATTTGATAGATTTCCCGCACTAAATCATGATCATAACCGTTTTCGATCAGCGTCTTTGTTGATTGTCGGTCTTCAATAATTGCATCAACCAATGGACTCACAATCTCATAATCAAACGGATCAACTTGATCGGGACTCAATTCCGCCGAAGGTGCTTTAGCTATACAGTTGTTCGGTATTATTTCTTCACCAGCATGAGAATTTATCCACCGCGCCAGTGCATATACATCGGTTTTGGACAGATCTGATATGGCGGCCAATCCGCCAACCATATCGCCATACAAAGTGCAATAACCCAATGCCAGTTCGGTTTTATTTCCGCAGGATATTACCAGCCAGTTCAGCTTATTGGAATAAGCCATGATGATATCCCCGCGAACCCGGGCTTGATTATTTTCTTCCGTCAAACCCCTTTCCAATCCGGCGAAATCAGCTGCCAGTTCCGATTCAAGACTATCGACAATTTTCTGAATTGGTACAATCCGAAAATCCATCCCCAGATTTTTTGCAAGCTGCCTGGCATCATTTACGCTATGGTCACTGGAATATTTTGATGGCATGGCGATTCCGTGAACATGCTCAGGGCCAGCGGCCGCAGCTGCGATACAGGCTACCAGCGTTGAATCAATCCCGCCACTCAGACCAATTACAACATCCTTAAACCCACTTTTTCGCATATAATCTTTGATACCAAGCCGCAGCGCATTAAATAATTCTTCTTCGCGCGAAGTAGTTACCAGTTCAGATTGACCAGGCTGCTCTAAATCGATTAACATTAACTGTTCCGAGAATGCCGCACCTTGAGCTAATAATTTTCCGGCACCGTCAATTGCCAGGGATTGTCCGTCAAATACCAATTCATCCTGTCCACCAATTAAGTTACAGTACAGGAATGGCAGACCGGTTGCCGAAACTTTGGATTTGATCAGTTGATAGCGATCAGTCAGGCGACCTTCATGAAATGGTGAGGCAGAGATATTAATGATCAACTCGGCGCCCAGACGGCTCAGTTCGCTAGTAACTTTTATGGGATAATCAGCATCCCACAAGTCTTCACAGATTTCGATACCTATCCGGTATTTTCTACCATCGATTTCCAGATACCAGATTCGCGGAGAATCTCCGGCGGTAAAATAGCGCCTTTCATCGAACACGTCATAAGTAGGTAACAGCAACTTGTCGTAAATGTCTACAATTTCACCTTTATTGATCAGTACCGCAGAATTATATAGTTTCCCAGCGGATGAACGAACGTAACCAACGATCGCTGGTATAGTTACTTCTTTAGCGAATTTTTTTAATGCATATTCATTTGCAAACACAAAATCGCTTTCATGTAACAAATCTGAAGGTGGATAGCCGGTCACTGATAACTCAGGAAAAACAACCAGTTCGGCTCCTTTGGAGATAGCATCCTCATACCAGTCTCGCACTTTTTCCAAGTTTGAACGAAAAGCGCCGACAGTAGTATTAATCTGGCACAAAGCAATTTTCAGCGGCAGCACATCATACCTCAATAACGAATTTCGAAATCACGGA
>JABMPO010000131.1 GCA_013203015.1 Fidelibacterota bacterium | reverse complement strand
AGTGAATATTATCAAAAAGCAAAAGAAGCATTAAGAAAATTGAGTTTAAAATAATTATGAATAAAAAAATATTTTATTTAACACCTGAGATTTGTCCGTTTGCCAACACAGTAGAGTTAGGCAATTTTTCCGCTAAAATTCCACTCAAATTGCAGGAGATGGGACATGACATCAGAACTATTATTCCTAAATATGGGTTCGTAAGTGAGCGCAAATATATTTTACGCGAAGTAATCCGTTTGCGTGAAATCCCATTTTCTTTTAATGGCGAGGACCAACTGGTTTCCGCAAAAAGCGCCTTTATTCCAAGAACAAGAGTTCAAGTATATTTCCTTGAGCACCCGGAATGGTTTAAACCGCTTTCCAACTTATTATATAAATCAAAAAATGGTCGACCCTATAGCGATAACGATATGCGATTCGCCTTTTTCAGTAAAGCCACACTAGCAACCCTACCGCACCTATTCTGGAAACCCGATATTATCTTGTGCAACGACTGGACTTCAGCCCTTGTACCTTTATTCTACCAGCAACATTTCATCAATGAGGAGTTTTACCAAGATATAAAAACAGTGCTGCTAATTCACTCATTGTCTGAATATATGCAATTTAGCAAGGAAGCATTCAAAAATGCCGATCTTGAAATTCCGAATGATTTAAAAGGTAATGAAATTAATGTATTTGAAGCCGGAGCACAGGCCGCTGATCATATCTTTGCCCTGGATTCCCCGGAAGAACAGGTGTCGACTGAATTGATGAAACTTCCCGGCATAAATGACGTACAGTCCAAAGTAACTGCAATCAAGCTTGAAGATAATACTCCTGAATCATATTTGAAGGTAGCGTCCTCTATTGATCTTATCATCCAAGATTTGAATTAATACTTAATCCGGAAATATATTTTTATGACACTGTCCAATTTCGTGAGACTGCTTATCTCAATTTACGTCCTTTTGCTGTTTAGTAATTGTGAGCGAAAACCAATCATTTCGCAAATTGGCGATAGTGAAGGGCTGATTAGAGATACAATTATTTATAATATCGATTCATTCACCTATCAGTCACCACCAAATATTGGAACTTTCCCGAACCTATATTTCGGATCTGATTCGGGATACAACAGTCGATTCACTTTAATTAATATTGCTAATTATTCCTCGGATTTGACTGTTACTTTTCCCGGCTTGACTGATAGTTTAATCGAATCGATTGACAGCTTGTTTTTTATCATTACTTCCAAAGACACAGTGATGCCCGAAGTTGCAGAAACCTATCATTTTAATTATTTCCAATCTATTGAATCGGATTCACTATTTAACGAAGCTTCAAGTAATTATTTGAACTTGGAAGATTCTTCACAGATATTCACAATGTTTAATGAACCGTTGGTATCTGTAGCTATTATGTCTATTGACGATACAGTTGCAACTCATCCCTTTGTCAAATTTGATTTGACGGAGTCCAGAAATGATATTATTAATAGTTTTGCCGATACGGCCGGCGGGGTAAAAAACCGTAGTTTTGTGATTTGGAAGGAAGAGTCAACAACGGGAATTAGTTCTTTTTTCAGCCGCAACGCCACCAGTTTCCGGCCACGCCTGCAGGTACATTATCAAAAGAATATTGGCACGGATTCTACCGGAGCAGTAATACTTGACACTCTGATTAAATCCTTTTATCCTGATAATGATCTTAGCATTATTTATCCACCAGCCCTTATTAGTGCCGATACAACTTTAATTTCAGTTGGCCGCGCCAAAGGTTTACAATCAATTTTACAATTTGACGTTGATAGTAACACTTTTCCGGTTGAATCGGTTATCCGATCGGCTAAACTGACGCTATATCCGGACACTTCAAATTCTGATCTGGGTGGTTATGTAATTGGTCTTTACTCAATTTTGGATTCGCAGGCAGTAGAAGACCCTGATGGCGATCCGTATTTGATCCAAATTGACCTACCTGATCCAGCCGTTGGTGCCAATGCTGTAGAATTGGATTTAAAGATATTTGTCGGAGCCGTCACATTGAAGCAATTTGAGAATTATGGTCTAAAAATTATCAGTACATCAGCTAATGATCCTTTCGAAATTGCCCGTTTTGATTCTGATACCAGCAGTATCAATGATTTCCGTCCCAGATTGAGAGTCATCTATGTCACACCGTAATATCTTATTACTAATATTTATAATACAAATATCCTTTGGACAAAGTGTTTATAACGCTGTAGGACTGGGGATGCATCGCGACAATCACAGTGCTGCCGGATTGGGAATCGGGTCTACCGGGCTGATACCAAGCCATTTTCCAAATATATCATTGGATAATCCCAATACCTGGCATAACAGTAAATTTGCATTATTATCTGGTGGGTTTGGTGGTGAAACAATTATACCAAATTCAGGACT
>JABMPO010000130.1 GCA_013203015.1 Fidelibacterota bacterium | reverse complement strand
TTACTTTGGACGCAGCCCGGGAAAAAATGTCCCTGATGGGAATCACCGAAAAACAAATAGTGGAAATTGAGAAGCGCGAAACACCGGAAGACCGATTAACAATTTATAGCCCCCTGTCTGGAATCGTTATCCATAAAAACGCCATCGAAGGGCGCTACGTAAAAACCGGATCCCCAATTTATACGATAGCTGATTTGAGCCGGGTCTGGGTAATCCTTGATGCTTATGAATCAGACCTGCCCTGGTTGCGATTCGGACAGGAAGTGGATTTCACCGCCGAGGCATTGCCGGGCGGATCCTTTACCGGGAGGATCGCTTTTATCGATCCGATTCTGGATTCAAAAACCAGGACTGTACAAGTTAGAATCAATCTGCTGAATGAAGATTTGAAATTAAAGCCGGGCATGTTTATCCGAGCTAAGGTAGAGGCGATTCTGGATATAGATGGACAGGCAGTAAATAACCAACTGGCCGGAAAATGGATTAGTCCCATGCACCCGGAGGTAGTAAAAGATGGTCCCGGTCAATGCGATGTCTGCGGTATGGATCTGGTGCCGGCCGAGCAACTGGGTATTGTTAGTGTATCAAAATCAGATCGACAACCCTTATTAGTGCCGGCCAGCGCCGTATTGAAAACCGGTAAACGGGCTCTGGTCTATGTGAAACTTCCCAGCCGGGAAGAACCGACTTTTATGAGCCGCGAAGTGGTCCTGGGTCCCCGGGCCGGTGATAATTACATCGTCCTGTCAGGATTAGCGGCTGGGGAAGAAGTTGTCACTAACGGCAATTTCAAGATCGATAGCGCCATGCAGATCGCCGCCAAGCCCAGCATGATGAATCCAGAAGGCGGAGTAGCCATGACCGGGCACGAGCATCATGGTGGCGAAAATCAACCGGTCAAATCGGCGCCAGTCAAGGTGGACAAACTGGAGTCCAGTATGGCTTATCTCAATACCATTAAGCATTTATTCGATGCGTATTTTGTTGCTCAAACCGCCCTGGCCGGCGATGACCTGAACCAAGCTAAAGCTGCCCTCTACTCATTAAATCTGTTAGCAGGAGCAATCGAGGACGAAAAGCTGGAGTTGCCGAAAGCTTCGCTGAAAGTCTGGCAGACAGCGCGAAAGGACCTGCTTAAAGCTACGGAACATGCCCAACACTGGTCCGATTTCGGCGCCGCTCGGAAAGCCTTCGAAACAGTCAGTATTATACTTAATAATCTGGAAAAAAGCCTGGGCCATAGCGGTGAACAAACCTATTACGAAATATTCTGTCCCATGGCCTTTGATAATCAAGGTTCTTCCTGGATCCAAACCGACAAAAAAGTGAATAATCCTTATTTTGGCGCCAAAATGCTGCGTTGTGGTGAAATCAAATCGGAACTGAAACCAACCATGGCCATGAATTCAACACCGGGGCATGACAGTCATGAATGATAGCGAGCGCTTATCCATGCTGGACCGGATAATTAAATACTGTATCGAGAATAAACTGATCGTGGCCATGGTACTGCTGGCACTGATCAGCTGGGGCGTCATCGTGGCGCCCTTTGATTGGGATCTACACGGTCTGCCCCGCGATCCGGTGCCGGTGGATGCCATCCCTGACATTGGCGAGAATCAGCAAATCGTATTCACCAAATGGATGGGGCGTTCACCTCAGGATGTGGAAGACCAGATATCCTATCCGCTGACGGTAGCCCTTTTAGGTCTGCCGGAAGTGAAAACGATTCGCTCCTATTCCATGTTCGGATTTTCTACCATCTATGTTATTTTCAAAGAACAGGCCGAATTTTACTGGACCCGCAGCCGGATTCTGGAAAAACTAAATTCATTGCCGTCCGGCACCTTGCCGCCGGGTGTCAAACCTGCTTTGGGACCGGATGCCACCGCTTTGGGACAGGTCTACTGGTACACCCTGGAAGGTCGTGACGACGACGGCAACCCCACCGGGGGCTGGGATTTGCAGGAACTGCGTTCGACTCAGGACTGGTATGTGCGTTATGCCCTGCAATCAGCGGATGGCGTTGCCGAAGTGGCATCGATTGGTGGACATATCAAGGAATACCAGATTGATGTTGATCCGGCCGCCATGCGGGAACAGGGAATCCGTTTAACCGACATCTTTCAGGCTGTTCGCAATTCAAATCTGGATGTGGGCGCCCGTACGATTGAAGTTAACCGGGTGGAATATGTTGTTCGTGGTCTGGGATTTATCAAGTCACTGGAAGATATCGAGTACACGGTCATCAAATCGGTAGATAATGTTCCCATCTATATCAAGGATGTGGCCAATGTGGTGCTGGGACCGGCTCTGCGCCGTGGGGTGCTGGACAAGGAAGGGGCCGAAGCTGTCGGTGGTGTAGTTGTCGTGCGCTACGGCGAAAATCCCTTGGCAACGATTAAAAATATAAAAGCCAAGATCAAGGAAATCAGCCCTGGGTTGCCATCCAAAACTTTACCGGACGGGCGTACTTCACAGGTCACGATCGTCCCATTTTATGATCGCACTGGATTGATTTACGAAACCCTCGGTACTCTGAGTCACGCCCTGCGCGATGAAATCCTGATCACGATCATTGTAATTCTACTGATGGTGATGCACCTGAAAACGTCCCTGCTGATCACCGGCTTGCTGCCCCTGACAGTCCTGATGGTATTCATCGGCATGAAGCTGTTCGGCATTGACGCCAATATTGTTGCGTTATCGGGCATCGCCATCGCGATTGGTACAATCGTGGACATGGGAATCGTGATCTCGGAAAACATGTTGAAACAGCTAGAGCAAGCCGGCAAGGACGAGAATAAATTGGATGTCCTTTTCCGGGCCGCCTCGGAGGTAGGCGGGGCTGTGCTGACGGCGGTTTCCACCACGGTGGTAAGCTTTTTACCGGTCTTCACCATGGAAGCGGCGGAAGGTAAATTATTCAAACCACTGGCTTACACTAAAACCTTTGCTCTGATCGCAGCGGTCATTATTGCCCTCACAGTGCTGCCTCCTTTAGCGCACGTACTCTATGCTGGCAAGCTGCGCAACGGACGCTTGAAAAGTATATTGAACGGTCTGACCATTTTCCTGGGATTACTAATGATGGTCATGATAAAATGGTGGGTTGGAATTATTATCGTGGCTTTTGGTGTTTTTCCATTCGTCCAAAAATATCTCCGTTCTGAATGGAATGAAAAATTGCCCATGATCGTTAACATAATGGCGGTCTTTCTAGTAGGCGCGCTGCTGGCAACTACCTGGTCGCCCTTAGGTTATGATCGCAGTTGGTGGGCCAATGCGGCCTTTGTAGCAATCCTGCTTACGATCATAATGGGCGCGATAATGCTTTTCGTGCGGGTCTATCCCATAGTTTTACGTTGGACATTGGATCATAAAATTGCGGCCTTGTCCGTACCCGGCTCATTGATGCTGGTGGGATTCACGGCCTGGCTGGGCTTTGGTAATCTGACCGGCTTCCTGCCTGATTTTATGAAATCGAACCGGGCGTATCAGAGTTTAGCACATACTTTTCCGGGTCTCGGCAAGGAATTTATGCCGCCTCTGGACGAGGGTTCATTTCTATACATGCCCACCACCATGCCCCATGCCGGAATTGAAGAGGCCACCGATGTTTTGAGCCTGCTGGACCGTGCGCTTTACACCGTGCCGGAAGTAGAGTTGGTGGTCGGCAAACTGGGCCGGGCTGAAACGCCATTGGATCCGGCACCGATCTCGATGATCGAAACAGTAGTTAATTATAAATCGGAATACCGTAGCGATGCGGCCGGTAAGCGGCTCACCTTCCGGGTTGGGAGTGACGGAGAATTCGCCCGTGATGCCCAGGGTGAATTGATCCCCGATCCACAAGGCAAGCCCTTCCGGCAATGGCGCGACCATATCCGAACCAACCGGGATATTTGGGATGAGTTAGTGAAGGTGGCCCGGATTCCAGGTACCACTTCTGCGCCGCGCTTACAACCAATATCAGCCCGAATCGTGATGCTGCAGAGTGGCATGCGTGCTCCAATGGGAATTAAGGTCAAGGGGCCGAACCTGGAAACGATTGAGAAAGTAGGCCTGGATCTAGAGCGATTTCTTAAGGAGGTACCTTCAGTCGAGGCGGCTGCAGTATTTGCCGACCGGATCGTTGGTAAACCTTATCTGGAAATTGAGATTGACCGTCGGGCTATCGCCCGTTACGGAATCCCTTTAAAACGGGTTCAGGATGTAATCGAAGTGGCTATTGGTGGAAAGCAAGTCACTACTACGGTTGAGGGACGCGAACGATATCCGGTCAGAGTGCGATATTTACGCGAGTTGCGGGGGACAATCGAATCTCTGGAAGATATCCTGGTCCCGGCCAACGATGGTGCCCAGATTCCGATCGGTCAATTGGCACAAATCAATTATGTGCGTGGACCGCAGGTCATTAAGAGTGAAGACACTTTCTTAATTGGCTACGTCCTGTTCGATAAAAAAGATGGCTGGGCTGAAGTTGATGTAGTCGAGCAGACCCAGCGTTTTTTACAACACAAGATCGATACCGGCGAACTGGTGATCCCAGCCGGTGTGAGTTATACTTTTGCCGGTTCCTACGAAAATCAGATCCGAGCCATGAAAAAACTCCGGGTAATTCTGCCCTTATCGCTATTCGTCATTTTCATGATCCTGTACCTTCAATTCCGGCGTGTATCGACTACGGCAATCGTGTTCTCCGGGATCGCGGTGGCCTGGGCTGGTGGATTTACCATGCT
>JABMPO010000129.1 GCA_013203015.1 Fidelibacterota bacterium | reverse complement strand
GGTAATGACTGGGTCACCACCCGTGATCTGTCCACTCTTCGCCTATTGGGAACCGTCGGTGAGCCAATCAAAGAACCGGAATGGAACTGGTATTACAATATCGTTGGAAAAGGAAATTGCCCCATTGTCGATACCTGGTGGCAGACGGAAACCGGTGGTATTCTGATTACTCCATTACCGGGAGCAACTCCGACAAAGCCCGGTTCAGCAACCCTGCCATTCTTTGGTGTTCAGCCAGTTCTGCTGACTGACGACGGTAAAGAAATTGAAGGTAACAGCGTCTCTGGTTTACTGGCAATCAAATCCAGTTGGCCAGGTATAATGCGGACACTTTACGGTGATCACCCGCGTTTTGTCCAAACCTATTTCGCCTTATACCCCGGCTATTACCTGACTGGTGACGGCGCCCGTCGGGACGAGGACGGTTACTACTGGATCACCGGCCGTGTGGATGATGTCTTAAACATCTCTGGTCACAGGATCGGTACCGCCGAAGTGGAAGGCGCTATCGGAAAAGCCACCGATGTGGCTGAAGCCGCCGTTGTTGGTTTCCCCCATGACATCAAGGGTCAGGGCATTTATGCCTATGTGACCCTGATGAGTGGCGTCGAACCAACTCCGGAAATTGAGAAGGATATTATCAAATCCGTGCGAGTGGAGATTGGTCCCCACGCATCACCTGATAAAATCCAGTTCACCCCGGCCTTGCCGAAAACCCGTTCCGGAAAAATCATGCGCCGGATTCTGCGCAAAATTTCCGAAGGCGAAATCGACAAACTGGGTGACATTTCAACCCTGGCTGATCCAACGATTGTGGATGCTTTAGTAGAGGGACGTAAATAAGATTACCAGCTTAACTTGCCGATCTGAAAAGGGGCTTCATTTGAAGCCCCTTTTGTATAGGTAAACAGTTGTGGATTGTGGGAGACTAAGTCTCTATAAATCAAACTGGGGATGAACTAGTTCTGTTTCAATTCACCGACTTTACAAACCTGTTCCCCGCAGGTGCAAATAATGAAATCAATATCCTGCATACCGGCGTAATCATCATGGCATGAGCTCCATAACTGGTTGCAGTGTTCACAGTATAAGTCTTCAAACATCATGGGATAGATAGTATTTTCGACATTTATCCAGGAGAAGTGGGCGTGCTCCATAGTTTTTCCTTTAACATTTTGATGGAGGTGTACAAAAGGCGTACAGAATATAGAATCATATATGTAATAGCGCAAGGTTATTCTGGAATAGCTGTTGAGAATATGGATATTAACAATCTAACTTCATGAACTTTCTAAAATGTCAAAATTGAATTTATGAACCTTATATAGGAGAAACCATGGCTCACCTCAAACAGGTAAATACCAGCGCTAAATTATGGCAGGATCTTTCGTTTGATCTGATTGCTATTGGTGTTTTTGATGAACCGAAATTAACTGAACTTGGGTTGGAATTAGATACACAATTTGGTGGACAAATTTCAGCCGCTATTAAAAATGGGGATATAAAAGGAAAGGTCAAAGAGACCACCATTTTTTATGGATCAGATTTCAAAGTACTTGTAATAGGATTAGGAAAAACTACAAAATTTGAACTTGAAATTGTGCGACGGACGGCTGCAATAGCCGTGAAGCAGGCCATGGCTAAAAAATATGGCAAACTGGTTCTGGAAGTGTTTGGTTTTAATAAACTGGACAATCTGGAAGCAGCCAGTCAGGCATTAGCTGAAGGTGTGGTACTCGGCAGTTATCAATTTCTGGATTATAAGAAACCGGATGAAGACGATTTTGAATTGACCAGTGCGATTGCACTGAATGCCAGCGACAATGGAATTGATAGAGGTAGTAAAATTGCTGACGCTGTTTGTCTGGCTCGGAATCTTGGTAATCATCCCGGAAATGTGGCAACACCAACTTATCTGGCCGATACAGCAGCGAAAATTGCCAAAGAAGGCAATATGAAGCTTACTGTGTTGGACCGGGATGAGTTCACCAAAATTGGAATGGGTGCTCTAGCAGGTGTGGCATTAGGAACTGATGAACCACCGAAATTCATTCTACTGGAATACAATGGCGGTGGCGCTGAAAAACCGGTTGCACTGGTTGGAAAAGGGCTCACATTTGACAGCGGCGGTATTTCAATAAAACCAGCGGCAAAAATGGATGAGATGAAATATGACATGTGTGGCTCAGCGGTTGTGTTGGGCGCCATGAAAGCCATTGC
>JABMPO010000128.1 GCA_013203015.1 Fidelibacterota bacterium | reverse complement strand
GCTGTCGCTATTGTCTATTGCGATGACGGATAATTCATAACTACCGGAGTCAATCTTTGCACATACATATAAATGATAATCATTATCTTCCATCATTATCTTACCATCAAAAACAAGCATCATATCCTCGCCAACACCCCAATCACCGGTTCGCTTTTTCAGAATATTTAATGGAAACAGGATTGCGTCATCGGTAAAATCCGTAAGAGATATTTCCAGCTCTTGATCTCCCGATGACCTGGTTTCTTTATCAAATAATTCACCATATAAGAGCAATTCTTTGCTTGGTACATAGATTTTGGTATGCAAAGTGGTAAATAATTTATTAGAAATGGAAGCGCGATAATCAGATACATTGACGCTTCCGGTCCAGATATGCCGGGTTATCTGTTGATCATCATCATCCCGCAACGATATTATCGCCTCGAAACTGGCGCTGAAAAGAGTATCAACTTTATTAAATTGCAATGATGAATTCGGAATATCAAAATATACTATGAGTCCAATTGAATCGGTTGATATTTTCTCTATCGGGATGGCATGTAGCTTAAAATGATCGACATTCCGCTTATCCTTCGACCTATCAAGATCGCGTGCGCAGACTATCGTAATCAACAGTAAAATTAGCGCAACAATTTTAGTTATCTTCATAAATCCCTTTGCCAGTTGAATTTTATCAAACCTGAACTGGATCCTAACCATAAGTAATCACCACTAATATACAAATCATTCAAGGTTCCTATAAAATTATAATTGTATTGTCTTACTGAAGAGCCATCACGGCCTATTCTGAACAAAATATTGTTGGCGATTAACCACAGATAATCGTCACTTACAACCATTTTTCGGATGATTGCATTATTATAAAGACCGGATTGGATTAATGAAAACGTTGTAGAAATCGGATCATAGACGATTATACCATTTTGCGATCCGATATAAATTTTTCCCTCAAAACTGGTATATGCGGTAAAATACTTCATTACCGAATAATTAACAATTTTGTCACCTATTAGTTGCCCTAGATCATAAACGATATTTTCCTCAAAATCGAATATTTTCACTTCATAATCAGTACCGATCCAAATTTCATTGTCATGCTGAAATAAAAAATAAACAAAACGTTCATTATAATAAGATTCCAAACCGGTGAATATTGATCTTTTTGTGGATTTTGAAATGCGGCTTAGCCCCCGGGTAGAACCCACCCAAACCGAAGAGGAGTCCTGAGTCATGGTCAATATTTTTCCAGATGTAATTCCATGAAGCTCATTGATCGTATTCCAATCATCTTTTTTATTATTGTATATAAGAATCTGACCCTCGCCACCAATCCATATCTCATCATCAACAACCAAACCGGAATAGGATGACTGCAACTGCATCCCTAAAAATTCATCAAAATAATATCTTTCAAATACAGATCTGCCGGGATCAAAACGAGAAATCCCGCTTTCCTGATCCATTGCTATTTGGCCGCCTAACCAAAATCCGCTCCCTGGCAGTATAAATTGTATATCAGTTGTATTTAAACCATATTCAATCGCTTCAAAGGAATTCATCCCTGGCAGGCTGTGTAAAATAATACCGGTTGATGATCCGATCCAGGAATTACTGTGTTCTCCACGATAATAGGTGGTAATTCCAACTGTTTGTCCATACGGGCCAATTAAACCATTTCCGAAAATATTCCATTTACCGGCAATCGAATAATCACCTAGTAATTGGGAAAAATCATCATAGGGGAAAAATTGATCACTGCTCCAGTAGATTTCATTCTGGTCAGGTGTTATAAACTGACCGATAAACATACCTGACGCATGGTCGCATTTAATATTCATGGTTAAGGTGCGAGCCCAAATATATTCTTCGCTACTGCCTATTTGGATCAGTTCTGATCCGCTATTCAGACCGTATTCCGATAAATCGATACTATACCAATCACCTAAAGCTGTATAACTATAATTTAGTTTATCGCTGGTCGCTGCCCATAATATTCCGGTATAATGGTCAAAATAAACGGCAGTTATTCTGTTTTCCGGTAATCCTTGGGCAGTTGTAATTGCTTCTTCGAAATATTGTCCATAGTAATTATACCGCAAGATTCCACCAGATTCAGTACCAAAATAGACATATTCGTTTCCTTCGCTGATCGAGTTAATAGCGTTGGGATCACTATATAGAACCCAATCAAACGAATCAAATTTGGGATCAGGCTGGGCCATCAAAAACCCAAAAAATATTATAATAGCTGGAAATATTCGGATAATCTGGATCACTCCCAATTGATAGTTTAAGTCGTTAAATTACTAAACAACACGATTGATAAAAGTTTCCAATTATTGGTAATGCAAATATTTATACTAAGTCTGTCTGTTTGTTAATCAATTGTACCAACATTTCAGTTGTAATCGGAACTGCTCCCACCTCGGCTACTACTCTACCAGCAGCCAGATTTGCAATTTGTGCGGATTCAATCGGACTGGCACCGGCTAAATCAGACAAGGTGAATACGGCAATAACCGTGTCCCCGGCCCCCGAGACATCGTGGACCTGGCGGGCTCGGGTCGGTATAGAATGGTATTCATCATCGAAAAATAAAGAAATTCCTTCCTGACCTAGGGTTATCATTAATATTTCCGACTCGATTTCATTAAACAGTTGTTTTCCGCCAATTTCTAGACTTGTGTCAGAGAATCTATTTCCAATAGCATTGTAAAATTCATTCTTATTCGGCTTGAATAATCTTACTTTGTGATAACTGAAAAAATTAACTCTTTTTGGGTCCACATAAACCGCTATAGATTCCTTTTCAGCGGCTACCAAAATCATATTGATAAGCTCTGTAGTAAGAAATCCTTTGTTATAATCAGCAATAATAATCCCGTCGATTTGTGGCAACACTGCCAATATCTTGTTATTTATCTGCTCCAGCAAAGAAAATTCAATTGGATCGGTATCTTCTCGATCAGTTCTTAATATCTGTTGACTTTGAGCGATAATCCTGGTCTTGACCGTTGTAGGTCGATCTGTACTTGCAACTAAACAATCAGTATTAATGCCTTCTCTGGTGAGAGCTGATTTCAGAATTCGCCCCTGCTCATCGTCTCCAACCAGTCCGGCAATCCAGGTTTTACAATTTAGCTTGGC
>JABMPO010000127.1 GCA_013203015.1 Fidelibacterota bacterium | reverse complement strand
GGGGGCCGGAAAAAATGGAAGTGCGCAAATCCCGTGATTATCTTCGCAGCCTAATCGATGGTCAGGAAATTGTAATCAAATCGCACCGCGATAAAAGAGGTAAATACGGTCGTTATCTGGCTGAATTGTTTTTGCAGCAGGAAGACGGCAAATGGCTGGATATTAACCAGGATATGGTCGATCAAGGTTTTGCGGTGCATAAAATCTATTAACAGCAAACCATTAGTCATTGGCTGCCATCAGAACAATGCTGAGAGCCACTCGATTTTCAGTATTGTTTATTAGCCTGCTGGCTTGCACAGCATCGGATTAACGAGCTATCTTTAAGTGATGCGTATCGTACTGATTATTTCATTATTATTCTTGTCAGCCTGTGGACCTGCTTCGAAACCGACCCCCCAACCGATTCCCGAATCAGACCCGGTTGAAGAATCCCTGGATAATATTAATCGGCAGGACCCCTATCAGCGCTGGCTGATGAATGAATATGATTTATGGCAATATTTGAAGGAAAATCCCAGCGAAATTGATGTTATCGCAACCATCGGTGAACCGGATTCGGTTTTTATGGATTACGATCGGACCTATAAAGTTTTATACTATTATATTCCTAAACTAAATGATTATAATTCAATTGAAATAGATATATCTACCGGGCAGGTGACCGGATTCGAATGGGATTGACCGTATAATTTTCGATTGCAATCAGCTTGATTTTAGAACCCACCTAATTGAACCCCTTGCCATTAATAATTGAAAATCATTTATGCACCTAATATTGTTCTGTTGAACAGTCGTTTGATCAGCAATAATTAGGCTGAAATTGTATTTTAGCGGTCGATAGCAATTGCCCTATTCTGGCGATGTTGCTTAATTTTGGGTCTCATATTTCAGATAATATTTTTAATAGATTTTTGAATCCTAATAAAGGAGTCCCAACGTGGCCAAGCTGAAAGGTGAAGTCAAGATTGCCATCGAAACCTGTAAGGGATGTGAATTATGTATTCACGAATGTCCCCAGGATACGCTGGTAATGTCCGAAGAATTGAATCAACGGGGATACCATTATGCTGTTGTGGCGGTAGATAATTGTACCGGCTGCACTAATTGTGCGTTAGTTTGTCCGGATGCCTGCATTACCGTATATCGCGAGGTCCGAGGTAAAAAACAGCCCATTGCCCAGATCAGTAATGTGACTGAGGACATGACAATTACAATCGATGGGAGGCAGCCATGAGCGAAGTCAAGTTTATGAAAGGTAATGAAGCATTGGCCGAAGCCGCCATTCGCGCCGGTCTGGATGCCTATTTTGGTTATCCCATTACACCACAATCAGAAATTTTAGAATACCTTGCCATACATGTACCTAAGCGTGGCGGGGTTGTTTTGCAGGCCGAGAGTGAAGTTGCTGCCATTAACATGATCTATGGCGCCGCCGGCGCCGGGGCCCGGGTAATGACCACCACCAGCTCACCGGGCTTCAGCCTGATGCAGGAAGGTATATCTTATATTGCCTCCGCACAATTACCGTGCCTGCTGGCAAATATAGTGCGTGGTGGACCGGGGCTGGGAACGATCCAACCCAGTCAGGGTGACTATTTTCAGGCGGTTAAGGGTGGTGGTCATGGCGATTATCATTTGATTGTGCTGACACCTTCCACCGTTCAGGAAATGGCGGATTTTGTCTACCTGGGATTTGATCTGGCCGATAAATATTTGACGCCAGTGATGATTTTAACTGACGGAGCTTTAGGACAGGGAATGGAAAAGGTGACCTTCCCGGACTACGATCCGGCCAAAAAGAAAGTCGCAAAACCCTGGGCCACCACCGGTAAATCTCCTAACCGATCAAAAAACGTAATCACATCGCTCTACCTCCAGCCGGAAAAAATGGAGCAGATCAATGAAGAATTGCAGGCAAAATATACCAAGATTCGTGCCAATGAAGTTCGCTGGGAAGAGTACCTGACCGAGGACGCCGAAGTCCTGTTTACCGCTTTTGGATTAGGGTCCCGGATTGCCCGCAAGACAATTCAACTGGCTCGGGAAAAAGGCATCAAAGCCGGACTTTTCCGTCCCAAGACGGTCTGGCCTTTTCCCTATCAGCGATTGAAAGAATTAGCCCAACAGGTGGATGTGATCATGGATGTTGAATTGAATGCCGGCCAAATGATTGAAGATGTGCGGCTAGCGGTCGAAGGAGCCGTACCGGTATTATTCCACGGTCGTATGGGGGGCATGATTCCCACACCGGAGGAAGTACTGGAAAAATTGGAAGCTAATCTTCAACCGGCTCAAGCCGGGATTAGCCAGCAGGAGGTAGCGTTATGAGTACCCAACAAGACCTGATTTGTGAGCAGATTGACAATATTAAGATGGCTAAGGTTTATGAACGACCCGATTCGCTGCTCGATGTACGGATGCATTACTGCCCCGGTTGTGGACATACCACCACCCATAAAATCCTCATGGAAATAGTTGATGAACTGCAGATTAAGAATGAGGTGATTGGTGTGGCTCCGGTCGGCTGTTCTGTATTGGCTTATGATTATCTGGATATTGACATGCAGCAGGCCGCTCATGGTAGAGCCACCGCAGTGGCCACGGGAATTAAAGCCGTCCAGCCCGATAAATACGTATTTACTTACCAGGGTGATGGCGATCTGGCGGCAATTGGTACCGCGGAAACAATTCACAGCGCCAATCGTGGCGAAAATTTCCTGATTGTGTTCATCAATAACGGTATCTATGGAATGACCGGCGGTCAGATGGCCCCTACCACACCGATCGGTGAAAAAACCGCCACATCTCCTTATGGTCGTGATCGGGCTACCATGGGCGCTCCAATTGATATAACCGGTCTGCTGGCTCAGTTACCAGGCACATTTTATGCGACCAGGCAGTCCGTTCATGACGCCAAAGCAGTCCGGAAAGCCAAGAAAGCCCTGACCAAGGCTTTTCAATATCAAAAGCTCAATAAAGGACTATGCATTGTTGAGATAGTTTCTAATTGTCCTTCCGGCTGGAAACTGACGCCCTATGAATCCAATCAGTGGATGATAGAACATATGATGAGTCTGTATCCCCCCGGGGATGTAAAAGCACCGAGCAAGGAGGATTTGCAGTCATGACCGAAGAAACAATTATTGCGGGCTTTGGGGGACAGGGTGTACTGTCCATGGGAATGCTCCTGGCCTACGGTGGAGTGATCGAGGATCAGGAAGTTACCTGGATGCCCAGTTACGGTCCGGAAATGCGCGGCGGCACTGCTAATTGTATTGTTATCAATGGTGACGAACCAATCAGTTCCCCTATCGTTTCGAAATTTGATTCGGTGATCATTTTTAATCAGCCTTCATTGGATAAGTTTGAAAGCGCCGTCAAACCG
>JABMPO010000013.1 GCA_013203015.1 Fidelibacterota bacterium | reverse complement strand
CAATATCGTATTTAGAGGAGCAATTTTTTTATTAATCTTTGCCCCCATGCAATGCATTCCTACCTCAGTATGGACCTGAAAAGCAAAATCAACTGGTGTGGCTTCAGCCGGTAATTGGATTAAATCACCATCTGGTGTCAATACAAAAATAACGTCGTTGAACAAGTCGATCTTAAGTAGGTTCATGAATTCGCTGGGATCGGATGACTCACTCTGCAAAATATCTACCAATTCGCGCAGCCACTTCATTTGGGAATCAATTTCCGCCTGATAGTCGCCACCTTCTTTATAACGCCAATGAGCAGCAACGCCGATTTCCGCGGTCTGTTCCATGGCATGGGTGCGAATCTGGATTTCTACTTTACGACCCCGGGGCCCGACTACCGTAGTATGAATGGATTGGTAGGCATTCATCTTAGGGCTGGCAACAAAATCTTTAAATCGCTCAGGAATTGGTGTAAACAACTGATGTACGATGCCCATGGCGAGATAACACTGATCCGCAGTATCAACAACGATCCTGATGGCAATGATGTCAAATATTTCTTCAAATTCTTTGCCGCGATTTATCATCTTTTTGTAGATCGAGGCATGCGATTTGGGACGGCCGTAAATTTTTGCTTGTATATCATGCTTGGCAAATTCATCTTGAATAGGCCGCTGGAATTCACGAATATAGCGCGTACGTTCTTTGTAGGTGTTTTTCAACTGTTGATCGATTTCCTTGAACATTTTTGAATTCAAGGTACTAAAGACCAGATCATCCAGTTGCCATTTTACCGTTGCCATACCCAAACGGTGAGCCAAAGGAGCATACACATCGCGGGTTTCGATGGCGATCCGTCGTTGTTTTACCGGTGACAAGTAACCGATAGTCTGCATATTATGTAAGCGGTCGGCAAATTTAATAATAATGACCCGCAGGTCCCGAGCAACCGATAATAGCATCTTCATAATATTGCCAGTTTGTTTAGCTTTCCGACTGCTAAATTTAATATCTCCCAGCTTGGTTACCCCATCTACTAGTCGAGTTATATCGGATCCAAATTTTTGCTCGAGTTCTTCCAATGTGGCTGGTGTATCTTCGACCGTATCATGCAGTAAACCGCCCATAACAGTTATATGATCCATGTTCCAGGATGCCAGAATATTTGCTACTGCGAGGCAATGGTCAAAATAGGGCCGGCCGGATTTCCGTTTCTGGTTTTCATGGTAATGGCTGCCGAAATCATACGCTTTCCACAATGCCTGTTGAATGGCTTTACTATCTTCTGCTTCAGAAATATTAAGTTGCTTGAATAGTTTGATAAACGGTCGCGGGTACTCCCCAACTAACTGGGGTGCGAATCGGGCTAACGGGTTTTCCATTAGAATGGCACGTCGGTATCAACATCAGCATAGGCCGAAAGATTTTCAAATTTGGCATAACGATCGATAAAGGTAGCATTCACAGTTCCGGTTGGGCCATTGCGCTGTTTGGCAACGATAATTTGCGCTTTTCCACGGTCTTCTTCATCATCAGTATATAAAAATGGTCGATATAAAAATATTACAATGTCAGCATCCTGTTCGATGGCGCCACTTTCACGTAAATCCGCGAGTTGTGGTCGGTGGTCGGTTCTATTTTCCACCGCTCGGGATAGCTGCGATAATGCAATAACCGGTACTTCTAATTCTTTCGCCAGAGCTTTCATGGAGCGCGATATCACAGAAATTTCCTGCTGTCGACTTTCAACGCCTTTGGGACCGGACATCAACTGAAGATAGTCAACCATGATCAGACCAATTTTCTTCTCAGCTAATAGTCGACGGGCTTTAGCGCGCAATTCCAATATTCCAATTCCAGGAGTATCATCAAGCATAATGGGAGCTTCAGCCAGATTTCCGACAGCCATGCTGAGATTCTGCCACTGGGATTTTGGTAATTTTCCAGTTCGCACAAGATGGCTGTCAACTTTGGCTTCGGCAGTCAGCAGGCGTAATGCCAGTTGATAATTGGCCATTTCCAGACTGAATATTCCAACCGCTGTATTGTGTTCGACAGCGGCATTACGAGCTATGGTAAGCGCCAGTGATGTCTTTCCCATCCCCGGGCGACCGGCCACGATTATCAATTCGCCAGGCTGAAAACCTGACGTTATTTCGTCCAGATCAATCAAACCAGTAGGAACACCGGTAACCGACCCCGGACTGGCATGGATTTTATCAAGACGTTCAAATGTCTCTTGTAAAATCGGCTCGATCTGCTGAAAGCCACCTTTTAGGCGTTTCTGTGAAATATTGAAAATGGCTTGTTCGGCTTGATCCAGAATCTCATCTACATCGCGACTGTCATCGTAGGCATCCTTGGCCAAATCATGGGAGACCAATATCAAACGCCGCAACAGCGCTTTCTCTAGTACGATCTTGGAATAACGCTCAACATTAGCAACTGTTGGCACACTCTCCACAAGTCCGGTTATATAATAGGCACCGCCAACATTTTTTAATTGTTTTTGTTTCTTGAGACGATCTACCAGCGAAACGGTATCAATTGGCTCACCTGCACTAAACAATTCAACCATGCCGCGAAATATCCGGGCATGACTTTCTTTGTAAAAATGCTGCTCATCCAGCCACTGCAGTACTTTGCTGACTGCTTCTTTACTGGTAAGCATGGAACCCAAAACAGCTTGCTCTGCTTCATCGGAATGAGGTTGAACATTAAGATGAATATCTTGATCTGGTGTTTTAGCCATTCCTATGCTTCGCTATTTAGAATTTTTTTTATCCATTTAAAATCTTCCCAAGTGGGCTGTTTAAAGCGACTGCTGCGCAACAGGGCTGCCGGATGATAAGTTGCTATCAACGGTGTACCATGATAATCGTGTATTTTATTTCGCAAATCTTTCAGGGCGACATTACCTTCAATTTTAAGCAAAGTTTTAGCAGCAACGCGTCCCAGGGCAACAATTAATTTAGGCTTGATTAGTTCAAGTTGACGAATCAGATGTGGCTCACATTGTAGGACTTCTTCGGCCAGCGGATCGCGGTTTTGGGGCGGACGGCATTTGAGCACATTACAGATAAAAACATTACGCTCGCGGCTGATATCAATGGCCGCCAGAATTTTATCTAACAATTTACCGGCCCGGCCCACAAATGGCACTCCCTGGGCATCTTCATCAGCACCAGGAGCTTCGCCAACACAAACCAAATCCGCATTCGGATCACCAGCACCAAAGACAAAATTCGTCCTGGTTGCCGCCAATGAGCAACGCTTACATTCGTGTATCTGTAATCGAAATTCGTCCAAAGAATCTACGGTAGATTGATACACCTCGGCAGCAGGCTCGTTGGTACGGTAAATCTCATTGCCAAACAATTGCTGGCTTTGCTCGAAATAGCGCTTGATTTGATCCCGGGAATCCACAGCCATCGTTAGAATTCGATTGGTGCATCCTCGGAAATATCACGCCAGCTAAGATCACCTTCCATGAACTCAGAGATTGCGACCGTAGTAGATTTTTCCTGCTCCTCGTAGGCCTGATCTTCTTCTTCGGCCATGAGATCAATTGTATCGCTTTCGTAATCTTCCATTTCATTGATCAGTTTCTGGGTAACGCGATTCTGGGCGATCTGCTTGGCACGCTGGGTCATTATTACAACCGCTTCATACACATCGACGGTTTGTTTTTCCATTTGTCTAATTGAAATTGGCTTTACTGCCATAACAACTCCTTCTTTATGAAATAATCTTGATTAATTCTTTAGTAGCGCGATCAATATCATCATTAATAATACTATGATCGAATTGATCTTTATACTTGATTTCCACTGGCAAACGTTCTAAACGTTTTTCAATTCTCTGGTCGCTATCAGTTCCTCTTTTTCTCAATCGTTCACGCAACATTTCCGTGTCTGGTGGTAGAATGAAAACGGCTATCGTTTCAGCTGGGTATAATGATTTGATAGCCATGGCACCTTTTACATCCACCTCAAACAGCATTTGCTGGCCGGCATTCATTACATCCTTCAATATTTTTTTGGGAGTTCCATAATAATAGCCATGGACTTCCTCAAACTCGGCAAATTCATTGTTTTCAACCATCGATTTGAATTTTTCTTCGGAGATAAAGCAATAATCAAATCCTTCGGTCTCGATGTTTCGTCGTGGCCTCGTTGTGCAGGATAAGGAAAATTGGACATCAGGCCGCTGCCGCTGTAATTCGCGGCAAATCGTTGTTTTTCCTGCTCCCGAAGGAGCGGAAACGACTATGAAATTTATCATAATATATTTTGAACTTGCTCTCGAATTTTCTCAAGCTGGTCTTTAATATCCACGACTATTTTAGTGATTGCTACCTGGTTGGATTTAGAGCCGATGGTATTTATTTCACGGCCAATTTCCTGTAGTAAAAAATTCAGTCTTTTACCAACCGGTTCATCGATTTCAAACATCGCATTACACTGTTCAATATGACTGCGAAACCGGGTTATCTCCTCGGAAATATCAAATTTATCAGCTAAAATCGCTATTTCCTGATAAATTCGGTTTTCATCCAGTTTTACATTACCGATGATGTCTTTCAGGCGAATTTCCAGCCGGGTTTTGCGATCATCGACGCTTGATTCACTAAATTGCTCAATATCGTCGATCATATTTTTTACTGCTGTCAAACGATCAGCGATATCTTCCTGCAGGATTTTCCCTTCCCGCTTCCGCATATTTTCAACTTGTAACAGAGCTTTATCGACCGCTTGATTAAAAATACGGTGATTGAGGTGTGAAACATCCCCTTCAGTGAACAAATCAGAACCAGTCAGGATATCAGACATGTCAATTTGACGGCCATATTCACGCTGGATTGAAATCAGAATTTTCTCGATAGATTCAAAGCGCTCACGATTAAATTTTAACTGACCGAGTTTACCATTATCACTTTCAAATGAAAAGGAAACAACAACACTGCCACGGATCAGATTATTGCGGATTCGATCACTGAGTTTTAATTCAAGTTCCGGGTCAATCTCCAGCCCCCGCAGTTTCAAATCCAGGTAGCGCGAATTCAACACCTTAACTTCGGCCGTAATACGGTCACCGGCGGAATTAGCGGTTCCCCTGCCATAGCCTGTCATACTGATTATCATATCATTAATTATCTGTTAACCTTTGAAATTACATGCAAATACT
>JABMPO010000012.1 GCA_013203015.1 Fidelibacterota bacterium | reverse complement strand
TGGGATATCGGTGAAGCTTTTACCGACGCTGATGGAGATGGCGAATGGTCTGCACGTGAAGAATTAGTCGATGTCAATGGAAACTCGGTGTGGGACTCATTCGGACCCGAAAGGTATATGGATATAGACGGTAACGGTTCATACAATTATGGAATCACACCGCCAATTCGCGAAGGTGATGCCTATGATAATACTTCCAATTATGAGTTTTATGGTAATTATCCGGTAATAAATACTTATGGTGATACTCTTCGAGAAGCAACTTCAGATTTTTATGATTATCGCCACTATTCCTCGGTAACTAAAACTTATCAGGGTTCACTGACCTGGCAGTTCAATAAAGAGCATCAATTCAAAACAGGTCTGGAAATGAAACTGTATGAGTTGAATAATTTCCGGGGCAGATACCTTGGCGGTGGACCATATGGAATTGCATCAGCACCATCCTGGGTCGTATGGAAGAAGACACCGGATCAGCGCAGTTTCTATTTACAGGATAAGATTGAATATAACGACCTGATAATCAACCTGGGGCTGCGTTGGGATTATATGAATCCGAATTCTGATTATGCTGATCCCACCAAACCGCTACGATACATGTTTAATGACGTTATTTACACAAATAGTGATTTACCTGATTCGATCAGAGGTCTGGCCGATTGGGGATATATTGATGATGTTAATGGTATTGATGTTTTTATTCCAGCCCAACAAGCTGAAATTAAAAAACATTGGAGTCCACGAATCGGAGTCGGTTATCCGGTTACTGAACGGTTAGCATTCCATTTTTCTTATGGTCATTTCATTCAGTATCCGGAATATCAGAATATGTTCCGGTTATCTAATTCCAATGGTTATGGCGGTCTTCCCAGTGAGATGGAGAATATTGGAAATTATATTGCCAGTCAAACTGGTGCGGCTTCTACTCAGTTGGCTAACAGTTTGTTTGGCAACAGCATGTACCCATTCCCTTATAGTTTAGGCGATTGGTATATACCGCCGGTTGGGAGTCCCAATCTTAAGCCTGAAACAACGGTTGCCTATGAATTTGGTATCAGAAACCAGTTAACCGATGAATATGTGATTCATGCAACTGTATTTTACAAAGACATTTATGATTATATAGCTGCGGTAATCTATGATGCTGATCCAACCGAATTTTCGGTATTTGAAAATATGGATTACGGAAATTCAAAGGGAATTGAGCTTACTCTGAGGAAACTGAAGGATAAAAATTCCAGTTGGGCCATCGCTTATACTTATTCGAGGGCGGAGGGTAATTCTCAAGATGAATATCAGCATTGGGATGATGCCTATTCTGCTTCGGTTTATGGAACCTATCCGGCTCGCAAGACAATAATAATGCCTTGGGATCAACCCCATACTCTTAACATCAATTTCGATTATCAACATCCGAAAGGATTTGGTGTAAATATAATCGGCAATATGGGTAGTGGATTTCCATATTCACCATCCGATGCCCGTGGTCGCCCACTTGATGTAAGTAATTCTGGCCGGATGCCACCAACTGCTGTGTTTAACATGAAAGCCTATTATGATATGTCAGCCAGGTTTGCAAATATTCGCTTTTATGCTGATGTGACCAACTTGTTTGACCGGACAAATATTCTGAATGTCTATAACAGTAGTGGTAAAGCGGATCAGAGTCTCAATCCCGGTGTATCAGTGATTGGTGAATTTGCACCGACTTTTTATGGTCCACCACGCCATATTGAGTTTGGAATAAGTATAGGGGTTAAATAATGAAACGGATACTTATATTCACAATTCTATGCGGATTACTATTTGGTGAAGATTATGGGAATCTGTCAAAACTGGAATATTATAATAAATACATCGCTCCCCAACGAGGACTTGAACCGTTATCCATGGGTAAAACCATGGGTTTTGGGGATCGCAAGCGGAGCGTTCTGAATGTGGGGAACATGGTATTACGCCTGTCCAATGCAGCCACCCTTGGGTATGATCGCTGGGGATTAAATCATGAATTTCCCGCTGGCAGTATGCAGAAGGATGGTTGTTGTACTTATTATTGGACAATGTCACCAATTGTCGGCGCATTGGTTAATGGTCAACCATCGGTTGCCGTGGGTACCCGTGGTGCGGGCCGTGGTAGTGAAGAAGAATTTGAACCACTTCCAGGGTACGATGCTGGTTTCGTTGATACCGAAGCGAATATCGGAATCGCCTTCAGTGATAAGCCTGAATCATGGCCAGCTCTCTGGCCGATCGAGCTAGATCCCTCCGGCACCTACACCGATGCCCTTACCGGGGAATCATTTCCTGGCATTGAATCGCAATTAGGTGATGGTTTTCCCGATGCTCCTTGCGGATTGGGAATCCAGGCCGACCGGGAAGCCTATTTTGTAGTAACCGATAATGATCCCGATGAAGGGAATACTTTTGAGAGCAATGGGGTAGGACCACTCAATGTTCGATTTGACGTTTGGGTTTTAAATTATTCTTCAACATTCGGAAATGATGGGCTGGTTTTTATTCAGCTAATGACCAACGTGGGCGCTGATACACTGAAGGATCTGTACATGGGGGTGGCTGGTGATCCGGATACTCCTGAACAGGGAGGAGCCGAATGGACCGACGACTATTCCATGTTTATCGAAGCCGATGATCCCCACATCGCTGAGAAATTAAGCGATACAACTGATGCCTATCTTTTGGAAAACTTCGCCCTGGTTTGGGATGGAGACGACCAGGCGGAGGGCTTTAAATCTTCCGGTATTGGCTGGATCGGATTGAAATTTCTGGAGTGTACCAAAATTGATAATGACGGAATTCGAACCAGCTATGATGTTTCATCGGTATACACCTACGAATACAGTCAGGAAGCCCAGACTGATGCCCAAGCCTATAACGAACAATTAAAATCAGGAATTCAGACGCCCCACAATATTACTCCTGCTGCCCTGGATATTCAGAAAAAACCGTATTCCTATGGACCGGACATTACCTGGGTGATTGCCTCGGGACCAATGGATCTGGCTCCGGGTGAACAGGTAATATTTACGTTTGCTGACTTCATGGGAATCGATGAGACCGACCTTATCAGGAATGCTAAGGTTTTCCAGTCGTTATATGATAATAATTGTTCAAATCCCAAACCGCCTTTACCAACGCCAAATGTTCATGCAATTGCTGATGATGGGAAGGTCACTCTATTCTGGGACGCAGATTCAACTGAAATCAAACCTGATCCTGTGACTAGAAATTTAGCTTTCGAAGGTTATCGTATTTATCGCAGCACTGACCGTGGAAAAACCTGGGGCAATGTGATCACCGATATTAATGGGAATCCCACCGATATCTATCAACCAATAAGTATGTTCGATAAACATAGAGATGTTGTGTTGCTGAAAGATGGTACTTATTTGGAAGGTGCAATTACTTCGGTGATTGACATGGATGATATTTTAGCTTCCAATTTCGATAGTCTTATTTTTAATGTAGCAGATGGAGATGAAGTAGTTCTTGATACTTCCACTATTAATCTTGTTAATATAAACACATCTGGTTCTCATCCAATGACGGATCCTTTAGCTTATTACAATCTGGGAACAGATTCTGGTTTACGATATTCTTTTGTTGATAATAGCGTGGTAAATGGTTACGAATATTGGTATTCTGTCTGTGCTTATGATCATCAGGATAATTGGGTTGGAGCGCCGGTGGATCCACTAGAGAATTCGCGTGCAAAAAATGCCTTTATTGTGGGTGACAATACAGTCGCGGTTATACCGCAGGCAAGTCCTGCAGGGTATGAACAAGAAAATTCTCAAATTGTTCACGTGGCTGGTAACTCTGATGCCCGCTTAACTGCTACCTATATTGATCCTTCAAACTATGAGTTTATTAGGGATGCTGAATTAAATACCGATGACTTTATCAGTAAAGGCCATGATTACGAGGTGACTTTCAAATCAATTGGAGATTCAATCAATTACTGGGTCATGGAAGATCTGGATGACAATGATACGGTAATCAATATGGAAACAGATATAGAATCTGGTGCTTTCCAATACGTCATCGATGGTTTCATTCCCCTATTTGAAAATGCTTACTGGACGATTGATAATGAAGATACAGCTTTCACTATACAGGATTCCGATACTAGCACAGAAGTACTATTCGGAGGAGTTGGAATCGGCGGAATAGATAATACTTGGTATGGATTTTATAAAGATCTTGCTGATAACTACGGCTTTCCTCAACCAACAGGTAAACCGCAACTTTCTGACCTGCAGAAGGACTTGGAGTATCGTTTTACGGCAGAAGGGTCGATTGCATCTTATTACAACAATCCGATTCTATTAGGGAGTCAACCTATTGATACTATAATCGTACCTTTTGAATTGTGGACGGTTGAAGATGAACCAGTTCGGATTAATGTTGCGCTATATCAGGTGGTTGGCAATACAAAGCCGGAATCATTTTATGAACTTGCCGATAGTCTTGATTCATATATATTCACCGCTAATGTTGTTTTTATTCCGATTTATGAGCCATATAACGAATCGCAGGTTTATCATTTTGCGAATGATGCCGGTTTAACCGGGTGGGCTTCTAAGATCAACAAGGAGTTTACTCAATTTGAATATGGGAACATCATCCGTGTTAATTTTACAAACCCAGTATTACCAGGTATTGACAAATATACGATTTCAACTGTTGTACCTGATTTCAAGGTCGAAAAAGATGATCTTGATTCGATTCTGGTAGTACCAAATCCCTACATTGTGACATCTGTTTATGAAACTAATGTCGAGGTGAAGGAAATTCAGTTTACTCATTTGCCTGACAATTGTGTGATAAGGATTTTTAATATTGCTGGTGAATTAGTAAAAATAATTCAGCATAACCCTGAAAGTGATGGTTATCGTGGTCCAAGCACTGAAGCCTGGAATCTACGTACTTACAATGATCAGGAGATATCATTTGGGGTATACTTGTTCCATGTTATGGCGGATGGTCAAGAAAAAACCGGAAAGTTTGCGGTGATAAAATGAAGCATACCATTACAATCATTACTCTGCTGGTAGGGGTGATCAGTGCCCAATTTGATAATGTTGGAACTTCAGTGGCAAATTTCTTGAAAATCGGTGTCGGTGCCAGGGCAGAAGGCCTGGGAGGCGCTTTTGTGGCCCAGGTAGATGATGCATCAGCGTTGTACTGGAATCCTGCCGGGATGGCCCTTGTTACTCAACCAGAGATATTGCTTAATAACACTAACTGGTTTACAGATATTACCCATAGTTATTTTGCGGCTGTTATTCCGGCTGGTGCGCTGGGAAATCTTGGAATCAGCTTCAGCTATCTGACAATGGGCGATATGATCGAAACAACTGCCTTTTATCCCAATGGTACCGGGCGCCAAGTTGAATCTTATGATATGACCCTGGGTATTGGGATTGCGAGAAAAGTCAGCGATCGGTTTGCCGTTGGTATCTCTGGAAAAATGATCCGGGAATTGATATCTTTTTCATCCGCAAATGCATTCGCGGTTGATCTTGGATCACAATACCGTTTGGATTTTTCAGATTTAACAATTGGTATGGCTATTACCAATTTCGGCTCAAAAATGCGACTATTTGGAACCGATCAATTAATTGATGTTGATGTAAATGAAGAACTGGAAGCTAATCCCTCCGTTAATGGCCGTTTAGATACGCAATACTGGCCACTGCCACTTTCAGTACGAATTGGTATATCGCTGACTCCAATCGGACCAAATGGTCTATTTCAAAGCTCAGCGCTTGCCGCAACTGTTAATTTGGAATATTTCGATCCCCGTGATTTTAATCCCTATTATATTACTGGGGTTGAGCTGAAGATAATGAATATTCTCTATTTACGAAGTGGTTTGAAATACCAGTTCCAAAAATACAGTGAAGATTTAACTGATGCTACCAGTACTGCAGAATTCAGTAGTTCTATTGAGGATGATTTTGGATATGTTTTAGTACCCGCTTTTGGTTTTGGACTTGCATCGGGTAGTTTTCCATTTATTCCTTATAAGTTTTCGGTGGATTATTCTGTAACCGATACTGGTTTATTAGGGATGGTTTCACGGATGACCTTCCGTCTGCAATTATAACCGCTATTTCGATTAATAAAAAAGGCATCTGTAGTTCAGATGCCTTTTTTTATGAGGTCGAAGACAGAACAGCACGGATCTATCCGGGTTGTTGAAATTATTTTGCGAAGTTGTATTATATTT
>JABMPO010000011.1 GCA_013203015.1 Fidelibacterota bacterium | reverse complement strand
CGTTCCATTGCAAGGAATGCTTTCCGCTGCCATATTTTTGGTCAGTTAATTTCAGTACTTCCCGCCCGAGCAAGTCATAAATTGAGATTGCGACCTGCGTTTCCACTGCTACGGTAAATTCAATCCGAGTCTCGGGATTAAATGGATTGGGATAAGCCGGTAACAATGCAAAATCATGCGGTTGTGTCGGGACATCGATTGCCAGCGAGGGAACGTAATGTTCCGGAGCTTCGGTGGTAAAGCGAATTGCCAGACCATCTGCCAGAGGAGTGGCGCCGGGTGCATAACCGTTATTGAAAACGTATTGCACACCCTCATTCTGATCCGCTGACTCAATACCGACAGTGCAATAGTTTTTAGTGACATCTATATCTACCACTGATAAGTACTGAATATCGATCACACCATCCCCGGTTACCGTCGGCTTTGCAGATTGTGAGTAGAGTATGATTTCAAATGTTTCCGTAGTGACTTCGTCATAACCATTAAGGGCCTGATCCCATTCGATAATAAATCGCCCATTAGCTGCATCATACCAGGTAAAGACCCGGATTGAATCAGTCCCTACAACTTCCAGGTCATCCCAGAAAGCCGCGATCTGGGCTTGGGGTCCCAGAGCCATGGGTATGGAAAAATTCCAGAAATAATTAATGTCACAGGGCACAAATGACAACCAGCCATTGGAACTTATCGTCACCTGATTATAGGCTGTGCCAAAATACTGGAAATCGAAAGGCATTAATATATCGAAATGGTCGTCATCATCGAGGCGATAAAGCTCAGCGGCAGAATTACCAGACAATTCGACCCAGTCATAAACCGGCACCTGGCTGTAGGCCAGATCGTTGTTATCATAAGCCCAGTAACCATAGGGCGATGGCGGAGTCGGATCTGATATCCCGGCTGGGATTACCGGCAAAGCCTGACTGGTATGAAAAACCCGGATTGTGTCGTTGTAAATATCAATCTCAATATCCAGACCACTGCCGTTGGCTACGGCTCCAACTTCCCCACTGAAAGCACCATTTTCAGTAACCGATCCCCAGCCGGTTAAATTAAAAGCATTGGATTGTCCATCGCTAATTACCAGGGAATCGGTGGTGGAAGAAATCAGTACTGTGAGTCCGGTCCACTCGGCGGCGCAATAATTAATCAGATTTAAATTGCCACTGAAATTACCTTCCGGAAATAGTCCAGGCGTAAGTGATTCAATTTTAAAAACCGGTTTAATCACGGGAACAATTATCTGACCAATCAGCCCACCACCATCGGATAAATTCATGAGATATCCGGTTTGCGGGCCAAATTCCCGCACTCTGAATTCCAGAGGATTATCAGTCAACACCACCTGGTTGCCCGGAATTGCCGGATAAGTAACGGAAGTCACCTGGGCCTGTAAACCGGAACCCAATTGGGCGGTAATACTGCCGGCGGGAATTTCTGTCGTACCGGTATTTTGTAAATAAGGGAAAATTGCCACCATCTGTCCGGGGGCACAAAAATCAACAGTTACCCCGTCGGCAATTTCAATATCAAAATCGGATATGATGATCGGTCGAGACGCAGCACTGGCTGTCTCCATGACATGCCCCTGGATAAAACCGGTTTTATTGGCATAAATATCAATATCTCCTGCCGACAAATCACTAACCTGAGCTATCAATTGTCCATTTACGTCAGTTATCCCCCTAGCTACCAACTGATCGCCGACCATTACTGCCATAACCGCCTCGGGTACCGGTTGATTATGACTATCGGTGACAGTCGTAATAACTATACCATCATTAACGTTGACCGGATCAACGGTGATCGTGAAAGTTTCTGGCCGCAACAGGTGAATATTCAGGGAAGGATCGCCAAGAATATTATAAACATGGAAATAAGTTTCCTGGCTTTCACCGGGTCCATCCAACTGGGGAAATTCGGTCAGCAGACCCATTTGCCCGGCCATCAAAGCCGGTCCTAATTCTCGTACGTTTTGATCCAGCATGGCATCGTACATATAAGTATTGATAACGTTATTGAATCTGGTGCTGGTATGCAGATCAGATGGTCCAACTATCGCAACCGCACCCTTTGAAACGGTGGGCGTGCCGCTCCTGACTAAAGCTTCGCCGAACATTGGATCCACACTATTGGCAAAATCAGCCGAATTGCAGACAAATGAAGTAAATACGGGAGTCATACTGCCATTGTTCAGCCCGGCTACATCTTCGACATGGAATTCCGGGTAGTGCCAGCCATTGGCATCACCCCAACCACGATAATTAACTAAACCAACGCCGGAATTGATGGCATTTTGAATCAGGGATGCGCCCTGCTGAACCGGTGGATAATAAACGGT
>JABMPO010000126.1 GCA_013203015.1 Fidelibacterota bacterium | reverse complement strand
CTGTAATCAGCATACCAGTTAGCATGCCCTGCATAAAGCGGTTGGATTGGTTGTCCGTTAAGCTCATGCCAACCGTAAATCACAACCTTATCCTGATTTGTTTTTATCCGATTAGACAGAACAACATCCTTTTTATGACCGGCTACCAGTGCTCCCAGGGGATAACTACCAATTACAGCGATTCTCTGGAACCGGACAGCTAAATTATGGTCGGCAAACACCGGAACTGTGACCATTGCCGAACTTGGTGGAATAGGGCTGGGAGCTAAACATACATCTGCTGCATACCAGATGTCATTGACCATTTTACGAGTAATCAGGCTCATGCCCAGTGAATCAGCCAGTTCCTGAGCCAAAATCGGAGTCATTGGGATTAGGAAATAATCGCTATCAGATCCCGACAGTATATATTCGACGGTAACGTAATAAGTAATATTGTAGGTCGAATCGCCGATCGTTTTCATAGCAGAAACCGGTACCAACTGTCGGATAAAATTCGGTAGGTTGCCGGATAAAATCTCGGTTAATATCCGCTCTTCCCTTTCCCTCAGCCCCAGAGGATTCAACACTTCGATCAGTTCGCTACCACTTAACGAGCTGCCGGTTCGCTCAGGTAGCGCAAGATATGTATCAACTAATGATTCCTCATCAAAGTTATTATCAGCTGAGTTGGTATCATTTGCGCAGCCCCAAGTCAATGCTGCAAGAATTATTATTACCCTTGGGATTCTCATATTTATTCCCTCCAATCGCATCGTTAAAAATACGCTTGATCTATAGTAATCTTCAGATCAAATGATTTATTAAATAACCGTGTTCATATTTTATTTAAACTGTATTTCTCAGGCACAGCAAATCATCACCAACACTAAATGCTAAAAGGTTATCTTGGTTTTATAACTAAAAAATCCGAAAAATTAATACTTCATCCATTCAACTTACTTTTAGATACTTTTTCATACTTCGTATAATTTACTGCCACAGTTTTTGATGAATTTCCGATGATTTGTTTCAATCTCAAATGAAGACTCAAAATTGCATTCATATCTCTGATCTGCATGGCAGTAGACTTAGGTATGAATCTTTATTCAAACTTATAAGGAACGAACTTCCAGCCGCAGTTTTTATAGGCGGGGATATACTACCTGGTCTAAATCTGGACTCTGACATTCCCAACGATTTTATTTTAGATTATTTAGGCAAAGAACTGCAGTCAATTCAACAAACATTGAAAGACAGATATCCGCGCATCTTTATTATCCCCGGGAATGACGATGGCTACATGATCTTAGAAAAAATGAAGTTATTGGAAAAACGCAAATTATGGCAGGAAATAACTTGTCGGAAAACGTTGTTTGGTAACTATTTTGTCTACGGATATCCCTATATACCGCCATCGCCATTCCTCCTAAAGGATTGGGAAAAATATGATGTATCACGCTATGTGGATCCCGGCTGCACCTCACCAGAAACCGGGTATTATACCCGTACGATCAAACCAACAGATACACGGTATTCAACGATTAAAAATGATTTAGAAAAATTGGCTGATAATGTAGATCTTGAAAATTCCATGTTCCTTTTTCATAGTCCTCCCTATCAAACAACTTTAGATCGTGCCGCTCTGGATGGTAAAATGATTGATCATGTTCCATTAGACATGCATATAGGAAGTATAGCTATCCAGCGATTTATAAGTGAACGTCAACCGAAACTGACGCTTCATGGACATGTCCATGAATCTACGCGATTAACCGGAAGCTGGCGGGATAGATCAGGGAAAACACATATGTTCAACGCTGCTCACGATGGGCCAGAACTGGCTGTTATACGATTTGATCTGACTGATCTGGAATCAGCGGAACGGGTACTTATTTAGAGTCCTTGCGATCGGGGTTTAGTGACAGCTCTTTTGCAGCATCTGTCACAGCATTAATTCTAATGGCGTAAGAGTCTTTATTCGCAATATCATCATCTGTAACTAAGTGAACGTCCAATAAACCATTACTACGGTATCCGGTACGAAGATAGTTAATCTCGTCGACACAATCACTCCAACCTGCCAGCCATTTCATCAGGTGTCCCCTTTGTGTCTCATCGCCGGTAACATGAAAAAGTAAATCAATATCACTACCCGGACCGGCAGATGCATTTTTAGTACTACCAAATACATACATGGCTTTTACACCCATTACATCAGTATCGACTCGTTGGGCAATTGCTTTGGCCATAGCCATCCGCCAGCGCCAGTGATCGACCGTATCAGAGCGAAATGCGGCTTTATCCATAGCTACAGCACTGGTAAAAGTTCTCTCCTGATAAAATTCGTCGGTAGTAAGGATTGCCACGGCTTCTTCTAAGTCGGCATTCATGAGAATTTCCAGATGTTGGCCAGAACATGATTCTGCAATATCGATAACTCGAACCACTTTTTCAAATTCGGCATATTCCGGGAATATATCAGCCAGGATATTTGACGATTGTGTGAATACCTGGTGATCAAAAATAACATCGGGATCATCAGGATATAATGGTAAGTAGCGGATATTGGTTTCCACCAGATCTTGGAAGAAATGGGTTCCAAAAGATAGATCAGGTGTATAGTTCCCTTTTTTCATAGCCATTTCAATAAGCATGGCAGTGTGGCTGATATCTGAATAGGTGATCCGCACACCCAGCTTGATATCACCGCGGCTGCCCCAACGACCAGGTCCCATTAGAATGAACTGTTTTTTGGGTAAATAATTATTAAGCCGGCCGATGATACGACCCACTTGAATCAATTTATCGAGGTCCTCAATCCTGGAATATTCCAAGGGGTCCACATAAACTACATGAGTGATATTTTTGACATAGCCGTTGGAAACATACTTCAGAGCATTGAACAGGATCGATTCCGTGGGAATATCCTGTGGAATTGGCACTGGATTTGAAGCCTCTCCATACCCCTGCGCACGGCATTGGAGTAGATAAAAATCGATTCCATCAGAAGCAAACTCAATATCTACAGGAGTTTTCATTGCTTTTTGGAGTTGAACTAGCATGTTCTGCATTTTAGCTACAAAATTCGTCTGGTTGATCAACCCGTCAAATGTTACAACGGGTTCAATAGTAGAAAAATCAGTACTAAATGCTGAAGTGGGTTTGACAAATCCATTATCATCCACAGAGATCATTTGACTTAGGAGTGGATATTCATCACCATATTTATTAACAAATTCCTTGATTTCTACGGTTTCAAAGTTGTTTTCCTCCAGATTAATCACATCCATGTAATGGGGAGAATATCTAATTGCTTCATCGGGTGTTACATTAACACGCAGTCCTGGTTGACCTGGAGCCAAAAGGATTGGATAATCATCGCCCAAGCGATCCACCGCTCTGGTTCCTAGACCCATTACCAGACGGATCAAACCATCTTCCTGCTTTATGCGAGGAGACCATCGGAATTCATTATTGCTAAAGGCTACTCCAGCGTAAGCAGGGAAATAGTATGGTCCGATTCGTTTTCCCACTACTTCTTGAATTAGAACTCCCATCTGTTCATGGAAATCCAGCAAGTTACGCTCAGCACGATATTCGATGGCGTCCGGCGAGAAGATGGAAGCATATACTTCTGCGATGGCATCTATAAGATCGTTGAGCCGTTCTTCCTTGGTGCCCTGATTAGCCACAAAGAAGCTCTCATACTTTCCAGAAAAAGTGGAGCCGAAACGATCTTCTAATAAACTGGAGCTGCGTACAATGATTGGTACATTTCCAAGATCATCTAAAACTATTGATAATTTCTGAATGATTTCCGGTGAAAATACTGCATTTTTTAGTATCTCTACTATCTGAGGATATTCCTGCCTGACCTGGGCAATATCCTTATACTTCTGTGTCAACAAGTCCTCTAGATCGTTGTAATGTAGAAGATAGTGTAAACCATCCGATGTGAGATACCATGTTCGCGGAGTTTTTATATCTTTAAGATCGTCAAAATTGCGAATTATGGCCTTTGCCAAAAACAAACCTGTGCCCTTGCCTCCCAGTTTACCATGACTGGCAGGCGGAAAGATCATTCGTGGGACCAAATCGAGAAAATCCTCAGAACGCACATAATTCTTAGCAACATTTAGAAAACGGAGTTGCTCTGATAAGATGCGTCGGATTAATTGGACCTTGATGCTATTCCAGATTGATTCCGATAATTCAAAATCCGATTGGTTCATTAATTGATGAAATTTGCGGATATCATCACAAATATCTCCATTCGTCGAATGCAAATTCAATAATGTCCTAAGGAAAAAACTGGCTTTATCCTCCTGCATCCAGCGCTGGATCAAGCTGATGAGACTTGATTGATCCAAATGTTTGGCTGCCACAACAAAAGTTTGGTTTAATAATTCAATCCGGTTTACCCGAAGTTTGCGCTTGCTTGGAATGTTGGAACCAGTGGTCTTTTTATCATCCCGGATTAGCTTATCTGAGCTTATCTGGTGAAGGATATGTTCTGCTTCCCGGATACCATTCTTGCAGAGATAATTCAAGAGTTTGTGCGATACACGAATAAATAGATCTTGATTGGTGTGTAGGAGCAAATCACGTACTACTGTCCATTCTTGACCTCGTTTCTCCTTTTCATCATCAAGTGTGTCTGAATCACCCATCATCTCTTTCAGTTTGTAATAGGTAATGTGGTGACCAATACGATCAGTGACTGTGTGAAGTAATTTCAACTCTTCTTTAAGGAAGGGACCAATATCTTCTTTGGGCATTTCCTTGGTATATGAGACTTCAACAACCCCTTCCTTAAAGCCCTGTACGAACAGACGACTGGATAAATTCCACTCCGTGGGTGCGAAATCTATTGATGTGTATTCATTACCCTGGAAAATGATCCGTGCCTGACAGAGCTTGGGATATTGCATTGCTTGGGAAATTAT
>JABMPO010000125.1 GCA_013203015.1 Fidelibacterota bacterium | reverse complement strand
GTCAATGTGGATCAAGCCCGGAAGATGGGTATTACGTCTATCCATTTTACTTCCCCGGAGGTACTGGAGATCGAATTAAAACTGCGGGGGTTGGCCGGGCTTGTCTGAATTTATTCATCTGGGCCAGGAGAAGCGACACCAGAACCAGATCTTATTCAATGCCATTGCCCGGCGCTATGATTTCTTAAATCATTTTCTCAGCCTGGGACTGGATTTACACTGGCGCAGAAAGCTGGTACAGTCACTGCCAGCCACACTTCAAGGACCGGTACTGGATGTGGCAACCGGTACTGGCGATCTGGCATTGGCAATCCTGAAGCGTTTTCCCGAGCTTAAGTTAACCGGATTAGATAACACTCCGGCCATGTTGGAGCAAGCCCGTCACAAAATGATAAAGCGGGGAGTCGAATTCGTAACTGTGACTGCCGACGCCGAGCAGACGGGATTCGAAGCCAAAATATTTACTGCTCTGACAATTGCTTTCGGCCTGCGAAATATCGGGAATTATAGCGAAGCGCTACAGGAATTTTTTCGGATTCTACAGCCCAATGGTCGGTTGCTAATTCTGGAATTTAACCGGCCCGAATCACGAGTTTTTGGACCGCTTTACAGTTTTTACTTCCACCGCATTTTGCCTTTGGTTGGTGGCTTCATTTCCGGATCAAAGGCCTACCATTACCTGCCTGAGTCGGTAGATAATTTCCCGGATCGGATCACCTTGCGCAAATTGATCGCAGATGCCGGATTTAGTAATATCAAAATCACAGACCTGACTTATGGTGTTGTTACATTAATTACTGCGGAAAAACCGATAATCTAATTTTTGCGAATATTATTGATCAGTTCAATTCCCTGGTGTTAGCTTGCATATCCTTCAGGCTACTCGCCTTAAAAAGAAAGAAGGTAAAAAAGAATACTACAAAATCGAAACCAGTTTTGAAAGCCACACCTTAGTTTAAATAATTGACACTGCTTGGCAAGTTCTGACATGGGTGGATGGCTTGGCCTGGTTTGGCATGTCAAGGAAAGAGGGGCACAGAACTTCTGTATCCCTTTTTAACATTAACATTTTCTTGATAGCTGTTGCCCTGCACTGCATAACAACATTAATTTTAATCAACAGGAGACAAAAATGCACAAATGTATTCTGGTGATCATAGTATTGTTTTTAGTGTTTGGTTGTGAGGATGAAGCACAAACTAACCCTTTAGACAAATATGAGATGATTTCAATTAATATGACGGTTGCCGACTTACTCTATAAAAGGTATTATTTATTTGAATCTATTGACGACATAATATATATATTAGATCAAGAGTGTGAAAATGAATTGGCACGTTTCCAAGAAAACGCATCTGGTGGAGTGGATACCTTGTACTATGAGCATGGACTACAGCAAGAAACTGTTCTGGACTCTAATAAATCCGATATTCTCTACCTAATTGATAAAACAGACGAAGTGTTTTATGGACAGGATCCAAATGAAGAAATAGAAATAATTGTTCCAAGGGGCTCCTTTTTTCAATTGATCGCAAGTTCATGGCATATGTATACGGAAGTGTATATTGCAATATATGATATAAATGGAGAGTATTTATCTTCTGAAAGCGAAATAACTTGCAATTATGATTACTGGAAACCCGGTGAAGTTGAACTGGTTATTATCAATCAATAGATTGAACACCACGCAAAGCTGGCTATGAATTTACAGAAACGAAATCAATGAGCGGGCAATTATAATACTAAGCCTCAAGTCCAGACCCCCCTTTGGGGGAGTGTCAACTAACTATCAAAGGAAAGAAGCATATTAGCAAGAGGTCGCCATGTTTCGTCATTCAATTTGAAGTACATTTCTTTATTACCTTCGTATTAAACAAGAATAACTTCATTATTAGTTTTGTTAGAAATACTGATTACACGAGTGATTGATTTGACTGCAACCAACCCGGAAGTATCACAAACCAATTCGTCAAATTGAGGTTTTATTATGTCAACCATATCCGATCTCCTTAAGTTACTTGATAAGATTCCTGTCTGGAAAACGCTCAACGAATTACCAAGCCAGATTAAAAGCCTTGAAAATAGATTGAAAAAACTGGAAGATAAACTTACTGGTAAAAGCGGTACTCTTTGTCCTAAGTGTGGGTCTATCAATTACGCTATTATTAAATGCTATCCTGATCCAAACTTTTCGACTTTTGGGAAAAACCGTATTAAATATGAATGTTCTGATTGCGGACACACAAGGGAAGCGCTTGAATAATATCAATAACTTTGAAAAATAGTCTTCTAATCCCCTGTTAACCGGATGTGAAGATTTGGAAACATAACGGTCCTGCCAGGCTTTAACTCAGGAGCAGGTGTTGCAGGCAAAAACCATAAGCGAACTAGCTTCTCTGGCAATTTCAATCCTGCGAAGGCTTAACTATAATTCGGTTTTTAATACTACCACATTGGACAGCCGTTCCGGTGAGAAAATGGTCCCATCAGCCTCGAACGAGCGTAATTGGCTATTGGCCAGATAGTAGAAGGTACTACCCACGATTGTGCCAGTTGTGGGTATATTGAAAACGGGATTGGCAAATTCGATCAACTCGGAGCGTAGAATTTTGTCGCCGGTTTGATTCAGATAAAATCGGCTGATGCGCCCCAGACCGTTCTGTACCGCGATTAGCGAGTTATTATAGAAATATAATCCGTCGATACCGATGGTAGTAACGCCATCAGGTTGTTCCAGTGGTTTGTAAGTCCCGGATTGAATATTCACCAGCACCACACCCTGCAACGCCCCAGCCATATACAGATTCTTCTGGTCGGGACTTAGAGCAATGCCGTTAGGGTAGGTGAATTCACCGGAACGCAGGAAGAGTTCCAGTTTATCCTGGGCTTTCCGGATTCGATAGATGCTGCCGGTGGTGGAATCGGTGAAGTAAACATCACCGTTTTTCAGAATTACCAAATCATTAAACAGATGGGGTAATTCTACTTCAAATAAAGTGTATTTTTTAATCAGTTTGCCGGTATTCAAATCGTATTTAAATATTCCCGACCAACCCATTTCGCTTGGATCGTGATTACGGTTGCCAGGTGAACTGATCTGACTGCAAGCCCATAAATGCCCTCGCTCCTGATCGACTTTCATACCAGTCACCGGGCGCAGGCCGTCCTGCCTCTCAGTGATGAATTCGCTGGCCTGCCCATTTATATCGACTTTTATTATTTTAGATTTGTAAAGACTGCCAATAAAGAACGAACCATCGCTTGGATTGTAAACAATCCCTTCGGGTATCAGATCCAATTCATTGACAATGAAAGCCTCAGTACTATTGCTGACTGGCTGATTCAAAGCCTTGGCATGGGCCATTAGCTTCTGGAATTCCGTCAAATCTTTCAACGAACCAAAATCCGGGTCCTGGTCAGCGTTAACACCAATTCCCATGCTGATGCTTTTATCCAGAGCTTCAAGCGCCTCGGTATTAAAGCCATTTAATGAATAAGCACAGGCCAGATTATAGGTTGTGAAAGGTGAGTTTGGTGAGATGGCATATAATCTTTTCATATACCCCAACCAGGCGCTATAATTCTGATTTTGATAAGCAGTATTGGCTTCTGATTGAGAATTTGTGGGCTTTCAGTCTCTTTGATCTGAGCTGTACATGCCAGCAGTAACACAAGTGCTGACAATCCTATAATGATTATTTTGTTCATATTATTCCCTAATTAGTAATTCTGTTATTATCAAACCAAGGGTACAAATCTTACGCCTACCCGGGTAAAATATTCTACTGTGCCAACCGCATTTTTTGTTACCAATTCCAGATTCTGATTGAAATGGGTATGACCAACCGGGATGATCATTTTACCCGGGGCAGCCAGTTGACTGATAAGAGCCGGTGGAATGGCATTGGGTGCAGCGGTTACTATTATGCGGTCAAAAGGAGCATTCTCCGGCCAGCCGTCCCGGCCATTCCCGGAGGAAATGGTTATATTCCGATAGTTCATTTTGTTCAACCGCGCAGTCGCCGCTTCAGCCAATTCCGGTATCACTTCCAGAGAATAAACTTCCCAGGCCAGCTCGGCCAGAATAGCTGTCTGGTAACCGCAACCGGTACCTATTTCCAGAACCCGGTGGTTGGGTTTGACCTGCAATTGCTCGGTCATATACGCCACAATATAGGGCTGGCTGATAGTCTGACGGTGGTCGATTGGCAGCGGGCAATCGGCGTAGGCCAGATGCGATTGATTTTTGGCAACAAACTGGTGACGCGGTACCGATTCCATTGCTTTGAGCACATGCTCGTTGTTGATACCACGGCTTCGGATTTGGGATTCGACCATCAACCGCCGAGCTTCATTTAGGTTTGTTCTTGTCACTGTGCTAAATACTGATAAACTTTTAGGCTCCAATTTAAGGGTTTTTGTAATGAGAAGATTACGTTCAATAATACTTCCGTTTTTATTGACAGCGATTGTTTTCACTCAGGCTGATCGACCTTATGTTTTACTAGTTTCATTCGATGCCTTCAAACCCGATTATTTCAATTGGACCGAAACCCCTAATTTTGATCATTTGGTACAACAAGGGGTAACGGCAAAAAGCTTGCAATCTATTTATCCAACCAAGACATTTCCCAACCACTATGCTTTGGCGACCGGTATGTATGCTGAAAACCATGGCCTGATTGCCAATTATTTTTATGATTCGAAATTTGATGCAACATATCAGATTAGGGATCGCAGCGCCGTAGAGGATGCGCGTTGGTATGGTGGTGAACCGATCTGGGTTACTGCAGAGAAACAAGGGGTTAAAACCGCTTCTTATTTCTGGGTTGGTTCGGAAGCGCCGGTGGGAGGTATTCTACCAAGCATCTCAAAGCGGTACGAGCATGAGTTTCCTTTTGAAGCGCGTGTTGATTCGGTTCTGGCCTGGTTTCAGTTACCTGAAGAAAAACGCCCCCAACTAATTTTATTATATTTTCATGAACCCGATGCGATCAGCCATAAATATGGTCCCCGGGGTGAAGAAACCCTGGCGGTGGTCCGGGAACTGGATGCTCTGCTGGGAACCTTGATGGAGGGTCTGGAAGGTCTTGATATTTATGATCAATTGAACACAATAATTGTTAGTGATCATGGAATGGCGGCCACTTCACCACAACGGACAATCGACTTGGCCGCATATGCCAACATGAATGGAATTATTCAGGAAAATTCAGGAACGTTTTCTTCCCTATATGGCGGGTCCCCCAAGAAGCTGAAAAGAGTATATAAAAAATTGAAAAAGATTCCTCATATATCTGTTTACTGGAAAGTTGATATTCCTGATCGCTGGCATTACAAAAATCACTATCGCGTAAAGGATATTTTAGTGGTTGCTGATGACGGTTGGTCAATTCTTAATATTAATAAACCTAATAAAGAATATTTTCGGGGCGGTAATCATGGTTATGATAATGCTCTCTGGAGCATGCAGGCCATCTTTATTGCCGACGGCCCCGCTTTCAAGGATGGCTACACCCGGGACACATTTGAGAACGTGAATGTTTATCCGATTATCGCGGAAATATTGGGAATCGAGCCCTATCCGGAGATCGATGGAAACGTGGAAAATGTGGAGGATATATTTAGGCCGGGAAATTGAATTAGCACGATATTTTCTATCCGGTTAAATCCCACTTTTTACAAGGGGGTGGCCTTCAGGGCGGGGGTTATTAATAAATAATTTGATCGATTTTAGTTTTGGAGATTTTAGTACAACCCCCTTGATCCCCCTTTATTAAGGGGGACTGTAAGGTCTGGAAAATTTTTAATTAATATTATCTGGCCTTATTAATGTTTATCCACCGGTGAATCGTCTCCAGGACTCCATTTAAATCTTGTTTTATTTGATCATTGTCAAAACGTAAAACCGTTAATCCCAGTGATTCAAGATATTGCTGGCGCTGTTGATCCTGGTGGTCGCGTTTATAGTGACTCTCGCCATCAACTTCAATAACCAGTTTTAGATTGCTACAAAAAAAGTCGACAATAAAATTCGCAATTGGTTTTTGGCGCATGAATTGATAACCTAGCACTTGTCGCTGCTTTAATTGATTCCATAGTAACACTTCTGCAAGCGTACTGTTGTTACGCAGATTCCGAGCCAACTGCTTTAATTTTGGGTTATAGTATATTTTCATTAGGAAAACGTTATCGAAAAATAATCCAGGTTTGATCAGTCCCATGAAATTCCATAGATTGGGAAACTATGATAAACTTTTTTCAGCATTGAAAATCAGAAAGTGCAAGTGCTGCATAAATCCCCCTTTTAAAAGGGGGTGCCCTTCAGGGCAGGGGTTATTAATCTATTCTCTGCTGTATCACAGTTTTGAAGATTGGTTTACAATCCCCTAAGATATCCCAATTAACCAGGTAGATTTTTTTACCTGAAATTTTGTAATTCCGACAGAGAAGGCAATTCACTTCCGGCACCGAACAGCAGAAAACGGATTCCAACATTGAAATACAGGCCAGTGAGATCAATATCCGGTGCGCCCAGATCATCATCCCAGAATGCCGGATACGACTGGCTTTCGTCATCATCATCATCTTCGCTATAATCCCATTTGCTGATGTCGGACTTCATACAGTAACCCACTGACGCCACCAGGTCCATATTGGAACTGAGCATGAATTCTAATTGTCCGCCGACAATAGGGCCAAAAACTATGGCACTGACAGTGTGCGAATCTTCCGGGTCATCATCAGACCGCATTACAAAATTCAGTGGTAACGAAAGGTAACCCGCCAGAGAAAATGGGATTGTGTTGATCAAACGGAAATGCATATCTACGCCAAAGCGCAAACTGAAATCGGTATCGTCGCGGCTGTCTTTTAGTGTTCCCAAGCCAAAAAATACTGAACCCCCAAGCCTTCCCAGTGGATTTATATAACCGGCCAGGTCCAAACCCATTTCAGGGCTGCCTGTCCCAAATTTAATTCCCAGACCGCCTGCCATGATTCTACCGGTTGATTCCACCGCCGGATAGCCCGGCTCAATTGTTTCCCAATTCCGTAAAATCCGTCCCTGATTGGCATCGACGCTGATGTCAGTTACTTCGATGATTCCTACCTGATGTCCGGGAATCGTGATTGATTTATTGCCCACAGTACGTTTGCTAGATGGGGAGTTGACAGAAAACATAGTCCCTTTTTTGACTCCCATATCTTTCCCCAATAGTAGAATTACATTTCGTCCCTGGATATCTACTATCTGACTGGAAAGGATATAAAGTTCTTTCAGTTGTTGAGATACCCGCCAGGAGGCTTGGTTCAGCACTTTATTCAGTGATGCAGTTTTATTACCGCCGGTGTGTTCCACGTTCAGTGTGAAAGCATCAATAGATTGCCCCGATTCAAGATCGATTTTCCGGACTTCACAGGACAGGGTTGTCTGAATATTATTGGGATAGCGTTCAACTTTTTCCATTTTTTTATCGATGGCAGCATCCACTACTTCTTTGGCAATAATACCCAGTAAGCCAGACTCCCGGGCTTTTTTTCGATCCTTTTTATCCTCATCCTCTTCATCTTCCGGTGGCACGCCTTTTTGTCCGAAGTTCAATACGGTTACCAGTAATGCTTCCGGTGCTGCGGCAATTTTCCCAATTTCGACTACTTCTTCATCATTGATTAAACCACTAAGCTGAAGCGCCTGTTCGTCCATGATCGATTCCAGATTGTTGCGGTCTATTACTTCAAATCGACCGAGCTGAGTGGCTTTGCTGGCAACAATCGCGGTTACTCGGTCGGCGATATCCTGATAATCTGTCTCGCTGGTAGAAGGTAAAATCAGCAAGCGCATTTTTTCAGTGGTGATTTTCGGCTGTACTTCCTGGGCGGCGAGTAGAATTGGCAGGACTAATAAACTTAGAATAAATGATTTTCTCATGGTTTGATTTCCCGAATAATGATGGCTAATTTACTCAATTGGTGAAAATGAAGGTAGCGATCTTGGTTGCCAGCAAAAATTATAGGTTCAGCTGTGATCGCTGCCACAACTATTGTTTAATTTTTTTGCCGCTTTGCATTAATAGAATTGCTGCTGCTGAAAAACCGATCGTCATGAGCAAAGCCATGATAAAACTGATGAACGGTGGTGAGTCATAAACGCCGATGGTTGTGAAACGAAGCCCATTTATCATATAGTAAATGGGGTTAATAAAACTGATGGTTTGAGCCCAGTCGGGCAGCATCTTGATTGAGTAGAAAATTCCTCCCAGAAAACTGAGAGGGGTCAAGAAAAAATTATTCAACATGGCCAGCTGATCCCAGGTATCTGCTAATTGCCCCAGCAATAAACCCATACTGGCAAAACACCAGGAAACCATGATGATGAACCCCACCGTCATCAGGGGATGGTGCAGCGGCAGTCCGACCAGGGCAATCCCCAGCAGCATTACCAGAATTCCATTGACGGTACCGCGCACGGTGCCACCAATTATATAAGCCAGACTAATCTCCAGACTGGATAACGGAGCAGTCAGGATATCCGGTAATTGTTGTAGCAATTTCATTTGCAGCATTGACGAGGAAGTATTGGCACTGGCATTGGTGAGGGTATTCATCATGATCAAGCCGGGGATGATGAAGATTGTATAGCTGACACCATCGATTTCCGCAATTCGTTGCTGCAGGGTAAACCCGAATACCATGATGTACAAAGTCGATGATATGAGACCGGGCAACACTGTTTGACGATATACTGAAAAAAAGCGTCCCACCTCCCGGCGGATCAGGGTCATCAGCCCCACCCAGTTAATTCGACTGTCCATCAGGAGATTCCCTTTCCGGTTAACGACAGGAAAACATCTTCCAGCGAAGATTTTTCCATTTCCACCCGGTGAATATGAACCCCGTTAGTGACCAGTATTTTCAGTATTTCCGGTAATGCTTGTTCAGGATTGCGCATTGTAAAATGGAGCCGTCCAGCATCACAATCAGTGCAGGTGTATTTAGCCAGCAAGCTGTTTAAACTTTCCTTCCAACCGCTGATATTTATGGTAATTCCCGAACGCCCTAATTCACTGGTTAATTGCTGGGGATTACCCTTCTTGATAATTTTACCTTCGTTAATAATTGCTACTTCCTCACACAACAGCTCGGCTTCTTCAATATAATGAGTAGTAAGGAGAATGGTTTTACCGGCCTGGTGCATTTCACGCAGATAATCCCATAATTCATGTCGCAATTCCACGTCGACACCGGCGGTTGGTTCATCGAGGATAATAATTTTTGGGTCATGTATTAAGGCTTTGGCGAGCTGATAGCGGCGCTTCATTCCCCCGGACAGATGGCGCAGACGAGATTCGCGTTTTTTAGCTAGTCCGAGCCGTTCCAGCAATTCATTGATTCGGGGTTGGGCTTGTTTTTCCGTAATGCCATAATAACCGGCTTGAAAAGCCAGTAGTTTTTCGATTGGGAAAAACCAGTCGATGGAAAGTTCCTGGGCTGCAATTCCTAATTGCGATCGGGTAAACCGAAAATCGGTTACCGTATCCCGGCCGAACACGGCAGTACTGCCGGCATCTTTTCTGACCAATCCGGTCAGGATATTAATTGTGGTCGATTTTCCGGCTCCGTTGGGTCCCAGGAGCCCGTAAAATTGTCCTTCGGCAATTTCCAGATCAACCCCTGCAAGAGCCTGGGTATTGCCGAAAGCCTTAGTGAGACCGGCTATCTTAATTGCCGGAGTCAACTTTGAATCCGATTGTTTGATGTTCAAAAGGACTGGGGAAGTCAAAGCCCTCCACATCGGGGAAATGGACTATTGAAGAAACATTTGGCCACGGGATAAGAACGGTTGCCGGCACTGTCTGAAAGCGCGGTTTCTTGGGCAGTTTGCCGACTTTCAGATCGGCTTCTTTTGGCAATTGGGGGATTTGTAATCCCGGATGTTCGATCCACAATCCGTATTCATCATATCCCTTTACCCTGGTGTAAATAGATGGCTGATCCAGCCCCAGATCTTTCAAACTTGAGGTATCATTTAAAATCAGCAATACGATATCATCGACAACATTTTCAATTTTCATCATAATTATGGCACCTTCAGGAATCAATCAAATTTAAACTGGCTTTTTTAACAGCTTGAGCCAAACATTCCAATGGTTAAAATTATCAACTTGAAAAATAAACCCAAGCTTTATTTTAGTACAGGAATGATTTAACGAATCATAAAACTATGGAGGAAGAATGATTAACAGAACAATTGTAATTATTATCATGCTATTTTGTTTTGTTCAAGCTGGCGATGTGTCGGTTGTTATCACTGAGAAAACAGTGAATGATTTTATAGTTGCCGTCGGACCGGTTTCTGGTAAAGGTAAGAGTAGTGGGGTCAAATATAAATGGAAAGTCAAGAAGGCCAGTTTCGATTTTGAACCGGGATCGGCACAATTTTTAGCTACGGTAGATCTGGATGCGGGCGTGTTCAAATTCAGCGATAAGGTAAAGAGCAAGGTCAATGTGACTTTCGATGTGGAGAAAAACAAGATTTTGATGGAAGTCGAAAAAGCAATTTTCAAGATATATATCAAAGTTCTAGGCAAAAAAATAAAAGTAGCGCAGGTGGATATAGCCAAGTATTATAAGCCGAAATTCGAATTTAATGGACCGCAACCAGTGCAGAAGACAATTGAAATGCAAACCTCAAAATCAAAGATCAGGAGCATCGCCGTAACCACTACATCACAGGAGCTGGTGCTGGAGAAAGACCAGATCCGTGTATCAGTTGATTTGGCCTATGCCGGGACGGATAAATAAAGCTAACTTGGTTCCAATAAGCGACCGGGGATTGCATCTAGGAACTAAAGCCCATCCAGAGCCCGACCCAGTCCATTCGTGATTGATCCCGGTAGTTTTTAGTTCAGAGCTGTTTCATTTACCAGATAACCTGTCAGACAACCTACCAATAGACCGGCAAGTACGTCACTGATGTAATGATTTCCGGTGTAAATCTGGCTGTAGCCCGATAACAGGGCAAATCCCCAAAAGGCAGACGTGTATTCCGGGTTCTGCAGGCTCATAATTGTGGCCCAGGCGGCCGATGATGTCGTATGCCCTGATGGGAATGATGGCGTAATTCGTGTATTCCATAGGCGAGGATGGTAGGTGCGATCCGGTCGCTCCCGATTAATAAAATATTTGAATCCCAGCGTCAAGGTCTGGGCGGTTAACAAGGTAATTGCAGAGGTCCGGAACTCACCGGCTTGATGATCCGCACTGAATGCCAGCAAACCTCCGATCTCAACCGCTGGTGAAAGTAATGAGACCAGCTCAAAAAAATAATCACTGCTGGCATAAGCATTGCTGCCCTGATATTGCAGGGAAATACTCCGGTCCAGTTGCCGCCAATCTGTGAATTGTGAAAACGCGGAGCTGGCAGTAAGCAGGATAATGATAAGTCGATTCAATTGTCGTTTCAGATCAGGATTTTATATAGGCTAAAAATTCATCTTCGGAAAAGATGCGGATTTTCAGTTTTTCCGCCTTTTTCAATTTTGACCCTGCCCCGGGGCCCGCCACCAGAAAGGCAGTATTTTTGCCTACTGATCCACTGGCACGCCCACCCAGCTTCTCCACCATTTCTTTGGCCGCGGTACGGCTGAATTTTTCCAGGCTGCCGGTAAAGACAAATGTTTTACCGGTGAGATCGGCACCAGCTGGACGTTCCGGTTTTACCAGCGTGAGACCAGCCTGTAAACAGGCCTTGATCACGGCACGATTGCTGTCATCAGACCAGAACCGCACCACACCTTCGGCCACGATGGGACCGACTTCATAAATCTCAATTAGTTCTTCCATTGTAGACTGAATGAACCGATCAATGTTGCCAGCAAATTCTTTTTCCAGCACCCGCGCCAGATGCTCGCCCACGTTTCTAATGCCTAAGGCATAGATAAACCGGGCGAAGGTGGTTTGCTTTGCTGACGCGATTGCAGCCACGATGTTGGCGGCGGATTTTTCGCCCATGCGCTCGAGTTTGGCCAGTTCCTCCAAAGTCAATCCGAATAATTGATCCACCGATTGGATGCGACCGATCGCTACCAATTGATCCACCAGCTTGGTACCAAACCCATCGATATCGAGGGCGCCCTTGGAAACGAAATGTTCGATTCGGCCTTTAATCTGGGCCGGACAGGCCAGATTCTGGCAGCGGGCAACTGACTCATCGGGGGGGCGAAAAACCGGGTGTCCACAGACCGGGCAATTTTCCGGTAAATGATATTCAACGGTTTCTGTTGGACGTTTTTCCGTGATTACTTTCACCACTTTGGGAATTACATCCCCGGCGCGTTCGATCAGAACCGTATCGCCTACCCGTACATCCAAACGGTCAACCTCGTCTTGATTATGGAGTGTGGCATTGGATACAGTGACGCCACCTACAAAAACCGGCTCTAGATTAGCCACCGGGGTCACAGCTCCGGTGCGCCCCACGGAGGCTGATATGTCAACGACAATTGTGGTAGCCTGCTGGGCTTTGAATTTTCCTGCGATAGCCCAACGGGGCGAGCGACTGCGGATGCCCAATCGGTCTTGCTGGCTAAATGAATTGATTTTGATTACCGATCCATCAATTTCGTAGGGTAATTTATTGCGCCGGGTTTCCAGTTGACGGTGATAATGGATGACTGCTTCAATACCCACCAATTTTTCGATCAGCGGGCTGACCGGGAAGCCCCATTTTTTCAAGCCTTGTAGAAAATCCCAGTGGGTATCAAAAGTAGTACCCGTGATAGTTCCAGCTTGATAACAGAATATTGAAAGTGGTCGCCGGGCGGTGATGGCTGGATCAAGTTGTCGCAAACTACCGGCGGCAGCGTTGCGGGGGTTGACGAATATTGTTTGCTCGGCGGCGCTGCGCCAGGCATTTAATTTTGTAAAATCGGTTTTCGATATAAAAACCTCACCACGAACTTCCAACAAAATCGGTGCTGCCAATTCATCAGTACGCAGAGCCAATGGGATGCCCCGGATCGTTCGCAGATTGGTTGTGATATCTTCGCCGGTAATGCCATCACCCCGGGTGGACCCGGATACAAACTGGCCGTTTTCATAAACCAGCTCCACGGCCAATCCGTCCAATTTAGGTTCACCGATATAGTCGACCGGTTCCAATTTTTCCAAACCCTTACGGGTTCGCTCATCGAATGCCCGTAGCTCTGCTTCATTCATGGCATTGGCCAGTGAAAGCAGGGGAATCCGATGGGTGATGGTATTGAATGCCTTCAGTGGTGTTGCGCCGATCCGTTGGGTGGGCGAATCAACCGTGATCAATTCCGGGTGACTGTGCTCCAGATTTTCCAGCTTTCGCAGCAACAGGTCGTATTCGCCATCGGAAATAAGCGGGTCGTCCAGCACATAGTAGCGGTAATTGTGCTCATTTAGCTGCCGGCGCAGCTCAGATATTTTCTGAATAAAGTCTGACATTATTTGAACAGGTGTCGATTTTTATAATATAGTTGCGGATCGATAAAAACTCGTTTAACCGGGGTGAGCTGATCAGATTCATCCAAGGGTGCGGCGTGAATTGATGAATCAATCAGGTTAACGATAAAATAATATTCGATACTGTCGGCTGGGGTATTCTTGGGTATGAAGCGATAATTATATCGTTCTCGTTTGAAATCCAGGGGGATTTCCAGAAAACCGGGTGCGTTGTCAACTCGCAGGAACAGGATAACGGATTCGATGGAATCGGCGGGAAAATCAACAATTACATTCAGGTCCTGGGGATAGCCCTGGAGAAATACATCCTTGGGGTGGTGAAAAACGCGGGGGATATTTAAACCGGCGCTGTGGTCGTTAGGATTAGCCGCCAATGCGGGCGTGATTGTGATCCCGATTATGAGCAGCAGGTGGAGTGGCGTAAGGCGTTTCAGAATCCCAGTTCCCGATTAAGATAATCGCTGGTCGAAAAAGGATTGGCAGCGGTCATGTCAAAATGATTGTGGACATAATTGCCATTATCATCAATATGGTAGAGAGCGGTATATTTGGCAATATGGGCTTGAATTTCATTCAGTGCCGATATCAAGGCGTCCACATCCACCCGGGTGCTGTACAGACCGAAAGAAGCCCGGACCATCCCGGCTTTAATTTTAAGATTTAGATCGATATCATCAAAGTTCACTTTGCCAACTCGCGAGACCAGGTAGTCCATTATCATTTCTTTGACGTAGGGATGGGCGCAGAAGCACTCGTTACGTACGGCGATTCCGTAATAATCATTTAGCGCCGCTGCCACCAAACCATGATCGATGCCAAGGATGTTAAACGATATGGAGGCTGCCCGGGGACAGCGGGTACAATCGGTTTCGC
>JABMPO010000124.1 GCA_013203015.1 Fidelibacterota bacterium | reverse complement strand
TCAAATACCATTTTAAAAAAGGCCGCATGACTAAATATAGCGGTGGTGGAAACAAGAATATCAGAATCGAACCCCACCACGGAATTTTGAATTCGGCATTTGGTCCAACAAGAATAAAAGCCTGTGGCTTGGTTAAAAGTTGCCTATAAGATTCCAGGATTGCCGTAGCGCCCAGTGAGCTGCCGAATAAAAGATATTTTCCTGATTCCAGTTCAAAATACTTGATCAGATAGATGATGTCACTGGCGATGGCTTTCACAGACAGCGGGGCAGAATTTGCCAGATGCGAAGATATTTTATCCCGGGTTTCTACATAGATGACAGCATGATCACGAGTCAGTTCGCGAAGTGCGTGTTGCCAACTGGTTATTCTTGAAATCCAGCCTGGGATAAACATCACGACGGGATTATTCGTGGCCGCAGGGGGCATAATCTTAATGCAATACAGATTAACATCTTCTGAAACTTTAACCCGCATTTCAGTATAACTGCAACCGGGCGCGAAATATTGGTCCAGAGTGGTATGGTTGAATGAGCTTTTGTGATCCGAGCCTGTATTCGTCACACCACAACTCTGATTGCTTTTTTTAATACGGTATAGGTTGCCGGCGGATAGCCAGCGATTTCTCCGTCCGTTTCGATACAGACATCCGGATTTGATTTGATTTCAAGATTACTGCAAGTCCAATGGTGAGCTGCCTCATTATTTAAGGCAGTACCCGTATAAAGAGCTGGCATGGTTGCCAACAATTTTAAGCGCGACAGTGAATCGACAAGGACAACATCCATCTCGCCGCTATCCTGGATACAGTCAATTCCATAATTCATACCACCACCAAAATAACTAGTCTTGAACATAGTAATATTAGACATTTGCTGGCCGTGCCGGGATTTTCCATCTACTTTAAGATTACAGTCATAGGGCTGAAATTCCCTGATTGCGCTGATCCCGGCCATTATTGCAGCAAAATCAACACTAACCCGCTTCATGAATTTCGAAAATCCGGTGACATTATTATATTTATCATTGGCCGCGCTGATAATCCCGATGCTGGAATTATTGATAAAAAACCGGCTTGTATCCTCACCATTATTAGTTTTGCAATCAACGCGACAAATATCGATAGTTAAAGTTTCGGTGCTCAGAAAACGATCCAGCATACTATGCCCATCGGGGAATTTTCGGGCGAAATCACAACTGCTGCCAGCGGGAAAATACAGCAATTCCAATTCCCTTGTAACTTGCTCGCCAAATTGAGCCAGACCCTGAAGAGTCTCATTCAATGTACCATCACCACCAAATACTGCGATTCGCTTATAACCGTCACGGATTAGATCTTTGGCTATTTCGGTAGCATGATCTGGCGATTCGGTAAGTTTATAAGAAAATTTATGCTTCCCGGTCTCCAGCTTTTCCTTGAATTTGAGCCAGCGCTTGGCTGCTAAGCCTTCACCGGCGGTTGGATTACAGATTATGAATGTGTGTTTAGAATTCGAATGGTCCATGATACCCTAACGAGTTGGTCGGAAAAAGTATTCACAAAATATTGTTATTGCAAAATAAGATTATTAATTCTGAATAACGCGCTAAAATAACAGCAATTGTTAATATTGTTGGCAACAAAAATCTTCCGACGTAGTCTATTCTGCATGGATTGCAATACCTGTGAGGGGTAGTGCGCCCATTTACTAAATTTAGACATATCTCATTTTGAAGACTATATTACACAATTTCGGGATTGTAATGATTAGCGAAAGGAAAATACTGATGAAATTCAGATCACTTGTTTTAAGTGTTGCACTTGTATTAATTGGCTGTTTATCAATGGTTTTAGCTGATAGTGGAATTCCACAGAGAAGCGATATTGATATTGAAGATCGCTGGAATTTAGCAGATATATATCCAACACTGGAAGCCTGGGAAAAAGATTATGCGGCAGTAGAATCCGGTTTGCAAGAATTCAAATCTTACCGGGGAACCCTGAAGAAATCTGGTGCAAATATCCATAATTGCCTGAAGCTGGATGATGAAGTCTCAATCAAGATTGATAACATATATGTCTATGCCGGATTAAAAAAGGATGAAGATACTCGAATCTCCGAAAACCAGGGTTTAATGGATCGAGCGGCAGCACTGTTAACCAAATACAGTGAAGCGACTGCTTTCATAGTACCGGAATTGCAGACAATTCCCGAAAAGAAGATTTACAAATTCATTGCTAAAACACCAGGTTTGGAGATTTATCGGCATTTCTTCGATAATTTAATACGACAACGCAGCCACACCTTATCATCTCAGGAAGATGAAATACTGGCCATGGCTGGTGATTTATTCCGTGCATCCCGAAAAATACATGAAGCAATAACCGTCGCTGATATGGTATTTCCAATGGTCGAAGATGAAGATGGTAATGAAATCCGTCTAACGCGAGGTCGCTATTCTTTGATGCTATTGTCGCAAAATCCTGATGTACGCCGCCGAGCCTTTTTAGCACGAACGGAAGCTTTCGATAAAGTGAAAAATACCAACGCAGCAACATTTGACGCTAATCTGAAAAAAGATCGCTTTCTGGCACGGGTCAGGAAATATAATAGCACGCTGGAAATGGCTCTTGAAACCGATAATGTACCGATTGAGGTATTTGATAATCTACTGGGCTCAGCATATAATAATGTCGACGCTTTGAACCGCTATATGGAAATGCGACGTAATGTCCTGGGACTTGAGGAAATCCATCTCTATGATACCTCAGTGCCGATTGTCGAGGATGTGGACTTGAAAATACCTTATGAAGAAGCGGTGGAGACATTATTGAAAGCTTTTGAACCAATGGGTGAAGAATATGTTGAAAAAGCCCGTGAAGGTTTCAATTTGCGTTGGATTGATGTCTATGAAACGGAAGGTAAAAGCACCGGTGCCTATTCCTAGGGGACTTATACTTCACATCCTTACATCAAGATGAATTACAATGGAACAATGGATAATATGTTTACCCTGGCTCATGAGATGGGACACGCCATGCATAGCTATTATTCAAATACGAACCAGCCTTACGCCACAGCGGATTATGCTTTATTTGTGGCGGAAGTGGCTTCGACTTTCAATGAAGCGTTGTTAATGCATTACCTGATGGAAAATACTGATGACCCCAATCTCAAACTGGCTTTACTGGATCAATGGATTAATAATTTTCTGGGAACGGTGTTTACCCAGGTGATTTTCTCGGAATTTGAACGGAATGCCCATCAGATGGTCGCCGATGGAATACCATTGACGGTAGAATCACTAAATAAAACTTATCGTGATATCGATGAAAAATGGTATGGTGATGTGGCGGTTATTGATGAAGGCTATGCTTTGAACTGGGGACGGATACCACATTTTTACCGCCGTTTCTATGTCTATAAGTATGCCACCAGTTTTTGTGCCTCTGCGGCTTTGTCCAAAGCTGTCCTGGCTGGAGAAGAAGGTGCGTTGGAAAAATATATGACTTTCCTCAAATCAGGTGGTAGTGCTTATCCAATTGAAGTATTGAAACAAGCCGGTGTCGATTTAACTTCACCAATTCCGGTAGATGATGCCATGGAATTATTTAATGATCTGGTGGGACAAATGGAAGACCTGCTTCTGAATTAATTATAAATGTATTTGGAAAGCCTCGCTGTTAACGGCGAGGCTTTTTTTTACTCGCTACTGCCGAAAGAACTTCGTCATAATAAAAAAGGCGCCATTTCGGCGCCTTTTCATTGAATTGTTGGATTTCCTATGTGAGGTAGGGTCGCAATGCTTCGCGACGTGAACGATGCTGCAGGCGCCGAATGGCTTTCTGCTTGATCTGGCGAACGCGTTCGCGCGTCAGGTTGAATTCTTCGCCGATCTCGTTCAGGGTGAGCGGTTTACCACGATCAATTCCAAAATACAGCTTGAGAATCTGTTGCTCCCGATCGGTTAAAGTCGACAAAGCGGCGTGAATCTCCTCTTTGAGTGACTCGAACATGATTGGTTCATCGGGTAACAAATAGCCAGTATCCGGAATGATATCTTTAAGTGAACCATCCTCACCTTCGCGGAGGGGATTGTCCAGGGACTGGGCACGGCGTGAGATTCGGATAGCGTCGACTATTTCGTGTCCGGTCATCTCCAAATGTCGTCCGATTTCCTCGGCTTTTGGAGACCGTTCCATTTCTGCTTCCAGTTTCTCTGCGGTGCGGGTGATTTTTGTAATCATCCCAACCCGGTTCATTGGCAATCGAACCAGCCGGGATTGTTCTGCCAGCGCCTGTAAAATCGATTGTCGGATCCACCATACAGCATAGGAAATGAATTTAAAACCACGGGTTTCGTCAAATCGTCCAGCGGCTTTGATCAAACCGATATTTCCTTCGTTGATCAAATCAGTCAACTGGAGTCCCATTCCCTGGTATTTTTTTGCAGTAGAAACGACAAACCTCAGATTGGCTTCAATCAGTTCTTTTTTCGCCAAATCATCGCCTTGTTTGATACGAACTGTTAGTTCGACTTCACGGGCGGGGGGGAGAGGTTCGAATCTACTTATTTCCTGTAAGTACCGGCTGAGTTCTCGGTTGCCGGACCCACTTCTTGAATTTGCTGCCATTTAAGTTCCTGAAATTTACCGAAGTTAGCTTGCAAATTTATATAATATTAGACTTTATTCCTAAATAAAATGTTCTGTTATTTGTTCAGTTTTTGGAATCTGCGGTAAAAGGTTTGGCAGGGATAAAGTGTCCATTTTTGCGAAGATTCAATGCGCCTTCTTCATTTATTTGTTTTGCTAGCGGAAAGTGATTGTTTGGTGCGCTCACCGCGACGTAAATGATTAATGATCTCCGATATTACACTGACCGCAATTTCCGGTACGGTTTCTGAGCCGATATCCAAGCCCACCGGAGAATGGACAGCCGATAGCTGCGATTCGCTGAATCCGTAATCAAACAAAGCTTTGGATAATATTTTCCATTTGCGCTGACTGCTCATGAGTCCGAGATAGGCTATTTTCTGATTTAGCAGCCATTGCATTAGTTGAAAATCATGGCGATGTCCCCGGGTTGCCACCAGCACGAAGTCATTCTCTGCTAGTTTGGCAGTGGTTGGGACAGCATGAATTTGGGAAGTATCAATTAACAAGGCCACAGGGAACCGTTCCGGCGATGCCAGATCTGAACGATCGTCGTAAATGCAATAGTCCAGTTCGATAAATTGTGCCAGTTCAGCCACTGATTTGGCCACATGTCCGGCGCCAAAAATGTGCAGTACCGGTTGTGCTTTAGTGTACTTAATCAGAAATAGTTCATCCCCAATTGATATACTTTTGGGACGACCATCTGACTGATTGGATTGTAGGGCTTTTGCGACAGAATCGGGAAATTTACCTGGATTTTGGTCAAGGTTTACTATTTGTCTACGGATTACGGCGGGATTTTCTCCGGAAATGTGGAGTAAGATAACCTGCTCTTTGGTGAAGGCATCACGGATAAATGTTTGTGTAGCCGGGGTAAACAGTTCGATCAATATTGCTGTCCATCCGCCGCAGATACTGGCGTCACCTTGGGCTTCCGTGGCGCTCAGATCGAATTTGCGTAGCACCGCGGTCTCGGTTGGGAACAAATCTCTGGCAGCATTAATAACCTGGTGCTCCATAGCCCCGCCCCCGATAGTGCCGATAGTGGTACCATTGTACAAAACCAGCATGACCGGATAATCGCGGCGAGGAACAGATCCCTGCCACTCCACCTGCGAACAGAGCATTGCCGGTTGGTCGAAATTGTATTCGATCAATGCGTTATAAATATATTTTTCCATCAATTATTAATCTGCTTGCTGCAAAAATTGCAAGATGGCTTCCAGGACGCCCCGGCCAATAGACCGCGCTTTGTCGGAAATAAGGTTGACATTTATTTCTTTACCACGGGGATCAACATCACCGATTTTCATCCTTGGGCTGACAACGATCTTCGGTGAAATCAAGCCGCGAATAATTCCAGCAATAGGGGCAATTATCTGGTGAAATTGATCGACGGTTCCGAGTATTTCAGATTTTTTAACCAGGTTGCCGAAATCGACCCGCCAGTGTATCCGACCCTCAGCTGGTGCTGTAATTATTCGCTGGTAGGATTCGCCCCCGAGAACTCCCGGTATGCCGGTATTTGGAATTGCCGAGCCCTGCCAGATCAATCGGCCCAATTCATGTCCTCGTTTGGTTTCGATGATTACGCGGCAGTTCTTGCCAACTGTGAAGCCGGGTCCGAGGCCGACAACAAATGCGGAACCATATTTCGTTTCGGGCGGTTCCCGTTTGAGCATGCGTGCATCAACTATTATCTGGGGTTTTAGCGTCTTAATAACCTTCATATTATCATATACAATCGGTAAGATATTATGAGGTAAACCAGCTTCAATTTCGGCAAGCTTGTAGAATCTGGCGGTAATACCTTCCACAGTTGCCTCGTTCGTAATAATTGCATCACTGAACGTAACAGTCCGGCGTATCGCCAGCGGTGATTGTAATTCAGTAAGGATTACCTTAAAACCGATCTTATGAAGAATCAATGCTGTCGCGCTGGCCAGTTCACCGGCACCACGAATTACAATATTTATATTATCAAACATTGCTGATTTTAAACAGAAATCAGGGAAGATGCAGGGCGGAATGGCAGGAATCTGCCATCGGATGTAATACTATTTAATTGAGGATGGCAATTGCCCCGCCGGTAATAAATGCTAATATCCACCAGATGTAGGCTACCCGCGAGTAGAGGTGCAGCGAACGGACGACTTTGGTGGCGGCATCATTTTTAAGACGGTAGCGCCATAACAGGAAGGCATCAATCAGCATGGCGGTAAGGGACGAATAACCCAGAATTCCATGGAATGTAAAAGGAGTGTTTGGGGAACCGGCGATCATGAATCCAGTGGCAGTAATATCTAACAGGATACCAGCGGAAATGAACCATAATACCAGATCGGAGATTTTGTGTTTACGTTGTTCAGTGATGATTGCCACTGAGTAGGCCAGCAGAGCCAGCACTACGATGCGGGTGCCGAAGGTGAGTAAAATATTCATATGTCGATTACTTCAATAATTGAATGATTATTATATTATCAGGGTGCCGAATGTAGGATGGTTTGTATTTACCGGAAAAGTGATTAATGAAATTATCAAAGTGTTCACTCAGCCATTCTCCGTTGTCTGCTTCTTTAATCGAATCCTAAGTTTTCACTGAAGAAATTTCGAATCAGCGGAATCACTTTATCGGCAGCCTCAACCCAGAGCCAGTGGCCGGCGTTTTCAATTATCTCAAGTCTGGCGCCGGGAATTCCAGCGACAATTGGCATGACCCATTCCAAGGCGGTCATATCATAATCGCCATAGAGGACAAGAGTCGGGCACGTGATTTTATTCAAGTCAGGAGTCAGGTCGTAGTTATTGAAAAACCGACCCAGACCGGCATAGCGGCCGGGAACGATGGCCCAGGTCGTATCGCGCAACCAGAGGTTAATACTGTCGGCGTAAGTCGGTTCATAGCAGTAGGAGCGGAAATAAATCCGCCAGAGTTTCTCCCAGCTGGCTGGCAGGCGCTGCTGAAAACCATCGCTGGCAATAATTTCCTCCAGCGCCAGACTGTCGGCGGTGGTACGCCGTTTCTCCTTAACGGCACTGAATGATTCCATCGATTCAGCCCGAACACCGGTGGTAGACAGGATCACCAAAGCATTGATATTCTCCGAATATTTTATGGCATATTGCATCGCCAGCAAGGCGCCCCAGGAGCCGCCAATTAAATTAATTTTTTCCGGTGCGAGCTGTTGTCTCAATTGTTCCAGGTCATCCACAAATTGTTCGATAGTATGACTGGCAGTATCGGCATCGCCGGTGGAGCGGCCCGCCGCTCGTTGATCGTAGAAAATCAGTTGGTATTCGTCAGCCAGTCCCTGTAATTGCAGCATCGTGTCATGGGTGTCACCGGGACCGCCATGGAGCACAAAAGTAGGTGTGCCTTGGCCAATGATTTTATAGTAGATCTCGGCACTGCCTACCCCGGCTTTGCCTTCAGTGATTGGTATTTCTGATTTTGATCGGCATCCGCTGAAGCTCAGTATGAATATTGTGATTACCCCAGTACCTAACAACAACCGGGTCGGTATTTTTCTAACATAATTATTCATGTTTGCTCCATTATTGTTTGTAACTCGGGTTAGCCTTTAAGCATTTATTGCATTCAGTTTTGGATTAATCAGGTTCACCTTGCTGATCAATATAAAGATCCATATCCAGCGAGACACCCTCATCAGCCACCGGTACGAACAACACTTCGCGCCCATGGAGCTGTAAAATAACACGGGCGCCGGTGTCGCCGGTCAGGGCAAGTAGTTCGGAGGTCAATTTGAATGAGAAAAATGTAGGGTGGCCGGGTTGATCGTGGAAAGTGGGGATTAGAATCTGCGGTTTCCGGTGTTCCAATTCTGTTATTAATAATTCAATTGTCACCGGTTTTATAAACGGTTTATCACCGTTGCAGAAACACCAGTAATCCGGTTTTTCATTGTTGATCAGCAGTCCAGCTTTGACCGATGAAGCCAGTCCGCTGGCATAATCGGGATTATGAACGATTGTGATCCGATCGCTGAAGCGTTGAATGAGCAAAGACTCGATCCTTTCTCGCTGGTGGCCGGTGACGACGGCGATATCCATATTTGTATTAATAAAATTTCCGACTGTGGTTTCGATCACTGTTTTATCGCCGAAAGGCATTAGCAATTTGTTGGGCGGTTGGCGGCGGGAGAGTCCAGCAGCTGTGATGATGAGTTGGATCCTGGTCATGTCACTCGGGTCAGGCTATATTTTTGAATGCTGCCGTACCAGGTTGGTTGGCCGGAAACGGCGAAAATTGCCTGCGCCAGTGCGCTGGCCTGGTCGGGGTGCGTGTCAGTTTTGTTAACGAAATATGTGCTGGGCAGATTAATAGGTATCTTTGATGAGTAACCCTTTTGTGAAGTGACGACCTTAGCAATGAATTCCGACGTTAGCGCGAAGTCATTAGCAATACCCCAATGAGTTGCGAATAATTCCGGCCGGTGGACCAGTCCGTCTAACAGGGCGGTGCCGACAACATCGGCGCCGATGATGACTATCACCTGATCGAAAAAGTCGGGCACTATGGGGTCATGGTCGCAATGAACCTTCAATGGCCGGTTGCGGGCGCCGTCGCATTCCACAATCGTAATATCAGCTTGGATTCGGAATCGCTCTAACTCGTCCACTGCGATACCGTCCACCTTGTGGGCATTCAGGCAGGTTCCCATTACGCACAGGGGATTGTGGCGAACGAACCAGGGGGCTAAATCGTCATCGACGATTTCGTCTCTGCAAATAATTCTTGGTTCACTGTGGAAAGCCGATTTTGTAATTGATGTCAGCAGTACCCGGCCATGATTGCTGGCAAGATCCCGTCCCAGTCGTTGCTGGAGGCCGGTCTTGCCGCCTCCGCCCAACAGGGCAATGCATGAATTCGGAGTTTTGGCACTATCAGAATTCACCAGAATTGAAAAATCCATTGGCAAATTTACGGAAGAATTGGAATGCTAATTTCAACTAATGGTTACCAGATTTGCCCTGTCATTTCGACAAGTCCAGTTCACTGGGCGAGGAGATATCCATAATTGTATTGCACCGAGCAATGCCGCGGAAGCCAGATTCTACCAAACGTAGATTTCTCATCCCGATTTCCATCGTGATTCGAAATGACATCACGATATTAAATTCTAATAATCAAATATCCTCTGCACCCGACGGAAATCTTAGTAAATTACCCTAAATAAAAGACCGATTTAGATACCATAAATTATGCAAAAAATTGATTTTGAAATCTCCGGAAATATTATTGATCTGTTCGAAAGACGTACTTTCCCTGGCGTTGTTACTATCGAAAATGGTATAATCACCGCGATTCGTGAAACTGCAGAAGCAGACTCGCAAATAATTTTACCCGGCCTGGTCGATGCCCACATCCACATCGAAAGCTCCATGCTGGTGCCCACCGAATTTGCCCGGTTGGCGGTGACGCACGGTACGGTGGCAGCGGTCTGCGATCCCCATGAGAT
>JABMPO010000123.1 GCA_013203015.1 Fidelibacterota bacterium | reverse complement strand
CCGTATAAACAGAGTGTTTTTTCTTATTTTTATTGGAATTTAGTACCGATAATGCTCGGATTTATAGGGACCTTCTTTTGGAATGCCAAGATACTCAGATTGTTTGCCGGTCAATTCGGTTAGTGTTACTCCAAGATGACTCAAATGCAAGCGTGCCACTTCTTCGTCCAATTCTTTCGGCAATCGGTATAATCCGACTGGGGGTTTATCCTTGGCTAAAGCGATTTGTGCCAACACTTGGTTGGTAAATGAATTGGACATGACGAAACTGGGGTGTCCGGTAGCGCAACCAAGATTAACCAGACGGCCTTCCGCCAGCATATATATCTGGTGACCATCGGGGAAAGTATATCGATCAACCTGTGGTTTAATCACTTCTTTTTTAATCTGGGGATCGGCATCTAATGGATCAACCTGGATTTCATTGTCAAAATGTCCGATATTGCAGACGATTGCCTGATCATTCATTTTTTTCATGTGCTCCAGCGTGATCACATCAACATTACCGGTTGCGGTAACGAAGATATTGCCTTCGGCCAAGCCCTGTTCCATGGTTACCACTTTATAGCCTTCCATGGCCGCCTGTAAAGCACAGATCGGATCAATTTCGGTCACCAGTACTTTAGCACCAAAACCTCGCATGGACTGAGCGCAACCGCGCCCTACATCGCCATAACCACAGATAACAACGGTTTTACCGGCAATCATGACATCGGTAGCTCGTTTGATACCGTCAGCCAGTGATTCACGGCAACCATAGATATTATCAAATTTCGATTTCGTAACCGAATCATTGACATTGTAAGCTGCAAATAACAATTGACCGGCCGCAGCCATCTGTTCCAGGCGATGAACACCAGTCGTTGTTTCTTCGGAGGCGCCAATCATTTCACTGACCACCGACTGCCAGTGACCCGGGTCGGTGAGAATCGCAGTGCGTAAATTATTCTCCAATGCTTTTTCGTCACTGGTCTCAGCCGTAATTGGTGATAGCTCGCCATTTTCAGCCAGTTCTTTTTCCAACTCAACGCCACGATGAATCATCAAGGTAGCATCACCGCCATCGTCCACAATCAGATGTGGTCCCAGATTTCCCGGGAAAGTCAACGCCTGGCGTGTACACCACCAGTATTCGTCAAGGGTTTCCCCTTTCCAGGCAAACACCGGTATGCCCCGCACCGCAATCACTGCCGCAGCATGATCTTGCGTAGAGAAGATGTTGCAACTGGCCCAGCGAACATCAGCTCCCAGAGCAACCAGGGTTTCGATTAATATGGCCGTTTCAACCGTCATGTGCAGAGAACCGGTTACGCGAAAACCTTTTAAGGGTTGTTCCGCATTATATTTACGCCGCACTTCCATCAATCCCGGCATTTCCTTCTCGGCAACACTAATGGCCTTACGACCCGCTTCAGCCAGATTAATATCTTTTACCTTGTAAAGCTGGTCGGCATCAAATTTTTCTAAATTTTCAATAGCACTCATTTTTTATCCTTATTTCAGGTAGGTCTTTAACTGATCTACCAGGTCTGTTTTTTCCCAGGTGAAATTAGCATCATTCCGGCCAAAGTGACCATAGGCAGCCGTTGCGCGATACAGGGGCTGCTTTAACTTCAAATGTTCGATAATCCGGGCGGGCTTTAACGGAAATTCAGTTCTGACGATATCAGTGATCTTAGCATCTGCCAGTTTACCGGTGCCAAAAGTCTTAACGCTTAAAGAAGTAGGCTCGGCTACTCCAATACTATAGGATAATTGCACCTCGCAGCGTTCCGCTAGTCCGGCGGCAACAATATTTTTAGCAATATAACGAGCCATGTAAGTTGCAGATCTATCGACTTTGGAAGGATCTTTTCCGCTGAAGGCACCACCGCCATGGGGAGCGTACCCACCATAGGTATCCACAATTATTTTACGACCGGTCAAACCGGTATCCGCCTCGGGGCCACCTTTGACAAATCTTCCGGTACCATTCACGATAAAATTATCGGCGTAAGGCAAGCCGGTTTTATTTAGCACAGGTTTAATCACCTGCTCAATTACCTGCTGTGATATGAAAGCATGCTCCTTCTCTTCATCGCCAAACTCCCCAACCATATCATCGTGCTGGGTGGCAATAACTACTTTCTCAATCCGCAGCGGTTTAAACCCATCGTATTCAACTGTGACCTGTGATTTTCCATCGGGGCGTAACCAACCCAAGGTACCGTTTTTTCGCAGTTTTGCCAAACGGGCGGTTAGCTGTTGAGCCAATTGGATTGGCAAGGGCATCAATTCCGGCGTTTCGGTGCAAGCGAACCCAAACATCATCCCCTGATCCCCGGCGCCCTGTTCACTATCATCGGCTTTTTCGACACCACGAGCAATATCATGGCTTTGATGGTGAAGCAAAGATTGCACGCGGACTTCATTACTGTCCATCCCATACGCTTCGTTGATATAGCCGATTTCTGTTAGAGTTTGTTTAACCAGTGCTTCAACTTCCGCAAAGCCATTAGTGCTTACTTCACCAGATACCACTATCATCCCTTTAGTTGCCAGGGTTTCGCAGGCCACATGGGAATTGGGATCTTGCGCTAAAAGATTATCTAAAATTGCATCCGAGATTGCGTCACATACTTTATCCGGGTGCCCCTCGGTCACTGATTCTGATGTAAACAAAAATTTACTCATTGGTACTCCTCAGTATTGGTTTTATTAATTTGTTATTTGATTCATTCATTTCAATCGATCGATAATTCTGGTTACCACTCCGGTATCATTCATAATATAAAAGTGGAGATTTTTCACTCCTGCTTCTAACAGTTCCCGGCACTGACCATAAGCCCATTCAAAACCAATTTCCCGCACCTGGCCCGGTGTTTCACGAATTTCATCCACCAGCGCATCCGGCAGATCAACATGGAAATTTCGAGGGATATTATTCAATTGCGATAATCGATTAATTACTTTTATTCCCGGGATGATTGGTACATTGATACCAGCAGCTTTACACTCCTCTACAAATCTGAAATAAGCCGTATTATCAAATACCATCTGGGTTACAATATAATCAGCTCCGGCATCAAGTTTAGTCTTGAGATATTTAATGTCGGTCTTCAGGTTTGGCGCCTCAAAATGTTTCTCCGGATAACCGCCAACACCTACACAAAAGTCAGTGGCATCAGCATCGAGTATCTCATCCAGATATTTTCCGCGATTCATATTATTTATCTGTTCCACCAGCTCTTTTGTATGGGGATTAATACTCTTATCCTTACTGAGTGGTTTTTTATAATTCGTTTCATCGCCACGAATGGCCAGTACATTTTGTATTCCCAGATAATTGAGCTCGATTAGCGCATCTTCGGTTTCCTCACGAGTGAAACCACGGCATAAGAGATGAGCCACTGTGTCGATATTAAATCGGTTCTGGATAATCCCACAAATACTGATTGTTCCGGGCCGTTTCTTTTTGATTCGACGCTTGATGGTGCCATCAGCTAAATCGTCATAAATGGCTTCGGCTGAATGGCTGGTCACATCGATATAAGGTGGATTATAGTGTTGCAGCTTGGTGACAATATCGATTATTTCCTGAGCGCTTTTTCCCCGTGGAGGGGGAATAATTTCAAAACTGAACTCCGGGGATTGAGCTCGTTCAATGTGTTCGATTACTTTCATCTATTTCTATTCCGAATTTGCCGTAGGTTTAGTTATTAACCGCGTTCGTAAGCCAGATTTGGCTCAAGTAATTTTTCAATAACTTCGATTGATTCCCCCTTACGTTCTGCATAATCCACGATCTGATCACGATCTATTTTCCCCACGCTGAAATAGCGAGCATCCGGATGTGAAAAATACCAACCACTCACGGCAGCAGTTGGTAGCATAGCGTAATTTTCGGTTAATTTAATGCCAATCTCATTTTTAGCATCCAACAAATTGAATAAATCGACTTTTTGAGAATGATCCGGACAGGCCGGATAACCGGGAGCGGGGCGAATTCCCTGATAATTCTCACTTATAAAATCAGCAGAATCAGATTTTTCATTGGCAGAATACCCCCAGAACTTGCGCCGCACCTGCCAGTGGAGATATTCGGCATAAGCCTCAGCTAACCGGTCAGCCAGGGCTTTTATCATAATAATTCCATAGTCATCCTTCTGGTCATGTAATGATTTTAATATACCTGAATTTTCACAATCGATTGCGACAGCAAAAGCACCGATCCAATCCTGTTTTCCCGTAGCTACCGGAGCAACGAAATCGCTAAGACAATAAAATAGATTTTCTTTTTTTCCGACTGTCTGCTGGCGCAGATTATGAATTACCATTGCGATCTGCGAGCTATCAT
>JABMPO010000122.1 GCA_013203015.1 Fidelibacterota bacterium | reverse complement strand
GGAATTTTATATCTTAGAAAATGCTATAATAAATAAAATTATACCGATTATTATTAGTAACGCTCCACTGATATGGCGGTAGATAATTGCAAATTCATCAGTGGTAATAATTCGATTTCCGATTTCATTTAATTTTTCTAACAATTTCGGTTTAAAAATGAACAGTATGCCAAAAACGATAGCAATTATTCCTATTATTAAAATACTAATCATTACTAAAACCTCTTGAAGATTGACATTTTGATCACAATCAATTTAACATTTTATTAAGGAATGGAGGCCGTGACAATTTGGTCATTGCCGCAAGCAAAATGCAGAGTTAGAGAAAACCAGCGTCCGCTCATATCCTGATGATAGGTAGAGGATGTTTCAAGGGGATCGTTGAAAAAATTTAGTAAATACAGATTTTTTGAATCATTGCCTGGGATTACAGCTGGTGGTTGGATAGTACAAAAAGTGATTTCCACACCAGTAACAGCACTCATTTCCTTACGACCTTCATTATTATTACACCAAGTCTGATAAGCCTTCCAGTAAGTATCGCCAGCGGTTCCGAAAGAGATTTGATCAAGATAAATATCGGTGGTGTCTGACAGGATAGTAATACCAGTTAACGTGACCTGGGCATCACCATTATTCTGCAGGGTAATTAGAACATCTTCATCCGGTGGTGAAGGAGCGTCTCCCTGGGCTTGAGCCAGCACTTGAACGATTGTGGCTGGGGTGCAGGTACCACCGGTAGAGAAACTGATCGATTGATTGTTAGCTATCAAAGAATAAAAGGTAACGGTAAAATTAACATCGTCCATTGGTTGGGCTGTTCCTGTACCATCATTGAGATCAAAAAAACCGACTGGTCCAATAGTGGTAGTCCCTCTGGTTATTTTAAGCGTTTCATCAAGCAGTAGACGGGCGCTGTTCGATGCTAAAGTAGTTCGTCCACTAGTATTCCAAGCCCAGTAAGCAGCGGTATTTACGGTAAAATTTGATAGATAAGCATATTCGCATTCCCAGCAGTTACTGTTGTCCCAGCGAAGTTGCACTTCGCATATATCAAATGTTGTATTTCCATTATTATTGATATCAAATGTGATCTCGGAATTATTAGTACCACCGAGACTCAGGGACCCGCCTTCATAGGAGATAATCCCATATGAAGGGTGGACAGTATATTCCAAACCTAAGTCCGGACTGGTGGTTGAATTATTTTCACCAACATTGATAATTCTGTAAGTCGTGTCATCAGAAATAATAATACGAACTTCGTGAGCCCCAATTGGAACAGTACTCAAGTAAGAACCCACAGAACTTGAATAATCCATGGTATGCCAGGAATCGCCATAGAATATTTCAAGGGTACCATCAGTTCCCCGAATAGGATAACCGTCAGCATTTTTTATACGAAGCGCTAAGGTATTGTTTAATAAGGCATCAACGCTGCTGGAAATATTCAAGACAATCGGATCTCCGCCGTTGGAGGTACTTGTAAGCGTTGGGGGAAGGGCAGGGTCTCCCGGAAGAGTATAAGTTATCATATTCTCCCAACCATCCCTAAAAGCGGTTGTAGGATCCTCCTGAATAATGTCTTGTTCAAGATAGGGACCATTCCAACCATCAACACCCGGGTCAGTGACTAACGCGTTTAGATTGGTTGGCATTAGCCCTGTGTCTCCCACATACCCATATTGGATGCGTACACCCTCGCCAACAATCGCCGGATTTCCAGCAATAGCATATTTCAAAATTTCCATTTTAGACAAGGTTAATTGAAAGGCACGATTATCACCAATCCGCAGTACAGTACGAAATCCAATAGCAGACATAATTCCGATGATAACAATGACAACAACTAATTCTATCAAGGTAAAACCTCGATTGGGACGCTGGTATTTTGCAATTGTAGATCGCATCAAATGACCTTTTACATCTTAAAGTGTGAATCCGACAGCTTGGTCAGACCCGCATTCAATAGAAAAGGTTATATCAAGATCACCACTGTAAGGGCCACCGGTTGAATTAATGGCATCATCATAAAGATTTACTGTGATTGAGGAAGTCCCGCCCCCTCCGGCAATTGTTACCGGCGTATTGAGACAGAAAATAGCGGATGTTAAATTTCCATTTATTTGTGGTCTATTACCGCTCCCGCAGGTGGTTTCATCCCAGACATTGGTACTTGAAGGTATCTCAAT
>JABMPO010000121.1 GCA_013203015.1 Fidelibacterota bacterium | reverse complement strand
TGGGCGGTACATATTGGATTGCCGGAATAACACCTGGAATCATAACAGTTTACCCCGGTTATCTGGAACCTCCAACCAGTCTTGTTGCCACCAGTGGACTGGATGGTCATGTTCCGCTAGCCTGGGCTCCTCCAACCTGGGATATCCCCGGTGATACTGTAGGTGAAGGATTTGAAGGAACGGTATTTCCACCGGTTGACTGGACCCAAATCCAGACTTGCACCGACGAAACCGCTCCGGCCCCGGGCTACTGGTCTCAGACTGACGGAAACGTCGGAGATCCACCGATCGGTGTGCATTCGGGCGCGGCAAATGCCGGATTGTGGTGGTCTTACGATGCGCAGGATGAATGGCTGATTACACCTGAGATCGCGTTAGGCGGAAATATGGAACTGACTTTCTGGTCGTACGGATATGAAGGTTCTACAAATGGTGATCATTATTACGTGAAAATAAGCACAGATGGCGGCAGTAACTGGACAGAATTATTGGACCTAACAGCTCTTACATTGAATGATATGAATATGTGGGAATACCCTTACGTAATTGATCTCAGTTATTATTCCGGTGAAACGGTGCAGCTTGCCTGGCAAGCGGTGGATGGTGACGGTCTTGGGCTATGGTACATCTGGTTTATCGATGATATTTTCATTGGGAATAGTACCGGCAGAGTTTATAGTTATGAAACCGGTGCCCGTGAAATGGTTTTTGATGCTAGTTATAAGAAAAATGCTATTGCTCAAGCAGCTCATATTTCGAGCCACGATGCCGAAAGACCAACGCAAACGGTTATCCGTAATTCGAACCGCGATTCCCGGGACCTTACTGCCTATAATATTTATCGTTCTTTGAGCTCACCGGTTGCCATAATTCAGGACAACCTGTTGTCGGCGGTACCTTACACACAGGAAATTTATGATGATGTAGACGTTGAAAATAGTTTGACCTACTATTACGTAATAACCGCAGATTATGGTGCAATGGGTGAGTCAGGACCTTCTAACGAAGATTCTGGAACACCGGTTGAATGGGTCGAACTGGCAATTACCGGTGGTACAGCTTTAACCGGCCAAACGGACACTCTGGAAATCACCCTGAACAATGAGTCTCCAGTTAGTAGTTTTTTCTTCGAAGTCGCTGATCTGCCGAATTATATAGCAGTTGAGCAAATCCTATCAACTCCCAGAACGGCCGCATTAGGGTACCTGGATGCCCTGGAACTGCCAGATGGTAAAATGTCCATCTCCGGTGGTTTTGGCAGCCATATTGCTCCTGGGAGTGACGCAATCTGTAGACTTGTTGTACGGGCTATTGCTCCCGAACCGGGTGTAGCCAATCTCAACATTGTTACGGCTAATGTGGAAGATGCTTTGGGCAATGTAATGCATTGGACTCAGACCGGTGCGACCTTTGATGTTACCGTTGAGACACAGTCAATAATGCTTAGTGGCGCCACCGGAATCGGTACTGCCACAGTATCCCTGATTTTACACAACACGCAAAATATTCATGGCATTCAGATGACTCTGGTGGATGCTCCCGGTTTATTATCTGGTTTGTCCATATTACCTACCGGTAATGTTGATTTAAGCAACTGGGTTTTGGACGGCAATGAAATCGATGGAGCCTATATAATCATCGGTTTTGATAATACCCTGACCAATCCCATTGAACCGGGTATGCATCATATTGCCGATATCACATTCAGTGTGTCTTCCAATCCCGATGATTGGGGAACGATAGTTGATCTATCGGCAATTGATGTGGTTTTATCGGATGTGAACAGCATTCAAATGTTTACTGAAATCCATACCAGTTCTGTCAGCATCGGATTTCCCGAAGCTACGTTCTCAATTGAGAATCTGCAGCGCTCACAGCGTGATAACACTGGTACTTTCGACATTCACATTAATAATCAAATCCAGGTCTATGCAGTTATGCTTGATATATTAGATCTGCCGAATTACCTGGAACTGACGGATGTTACACCGATTGCCGGTGGTCCATTCGTAGGAGCAACCATCGATCCACTAACGGGTGAGCAGGCTGATGGTGTAGCTCATATCTTTGCTTACGATTTACTTAATGGAATAGCCCCTACAATGGGAGCTATCCTGCGGGTAGGTTTTGAGGTTAAACCTGAATATCCCGGCGCAGAAGGGGTTATGCTAATGATCGAAGAATCCATGGCCGCCGATCAGAACTTCCAGGCGATGAATTCCATGGCTACTGGATTCATTCTTTTTGAACCAGTCGTTAGTGTTAATGTTGAAACTCCATTGCCGGAAAAATTCGCGCTCTATTCCAATTATCCAAATCCATTTAACCCCACTACGAATATCAAATATGATCTGAGCGAAGTATCAAAGGTCAGGTTAACAATCTATGATCTGATGGGTCGTGAGGTTCGGACTTTGGTGAATAAAGTTCAGAGCCCAGGACGGATCGAGGTTTCCTGGAATGGTACCGATCAGTTTGGCCATATGGTTGGCGCTGGTGTGTACTTGTATCGGGTTCAAGCGAATCAAAATACAGCTACCGGGAAGATGATTTTCCTCAAATAGCTTTAGCATTTAAGACCTATTTAATTAAAAAGGGCGGGATTTTCCTGCCCTTTTTATTTTAGGCTAATAAATACTGTTTTAATTTCCGGTGCTTTTTTTAGGGTTTATACTGCTACAATACCTGGGTGGCGGTACTGGTAGACGCGTCAGATTTAGGATC
>JABMPO010000010.1 GCA_013203015.1 Fidelibacterota bacterium | reverse complement strand
GGGATTAATCAGCGCTGTTACGTTTGGCAGAGATATCCTCTGGCGATTAAACAATCGTTATGACCCCATCCGTCTGACTCAAATAGGATTACCGGTCATGGCGGCAATCGCGCTTTTTCTGGCCTGGCAATTTCCATCAGTGGTGGACCTGTGGTATGTACTCGGTTCGGTAATAGTACCCGGACTATTGCTACCTTTTCTGCTCTCTTTTACCAATCGCCAATACTATTCTTATCAAATTATTATATTAATGATAATTCCTGTGCTAACAACCTCAATCTGGTTCTGGGTGGGTTCTAATGGAGACGCTTATCCCTTGAATCTCGAGCCCTTCATCCCGGGTCTGATGCTATCAATAATTATCAGTATATTCATCAAGCCCAAAACGGTAACTCGATGAAGACGATGATAGAAGACAAAATGCAGGTTGGTGAAATTTCAACACCCCGGTTTGAATACAGAAGCTTTGGCCAAGAATTCGGTGGAGCAGCAGAACGCCTGGCGCGATTATCGACTCCGGTACCAGAAAAATTAAGAGTTCGGCATTCAAATGAAATCTATATTATGTCGCGCAGCAATAATATTAATAATACGAAAATCCGTGCTGGCAAACTGGATATTAAAACCCATCTCCAGACCTTAAGCGGACTGGAACAGTGGGACCCATTATTGAAGTGTGAATTCCCGGTTCCGGTAAACGTCATCCGAGATCAGTTATTCGACGCCTTCCAAGTTGAACCACCGGAATTTCAGCAACCGGAATACGCCTTGGATGAGTTCCTGTCCATTGTCAAGAATCACCAAGAATTGCATGCTGTTAGAGTCGATAAAGAACGATTTGCATATGCCGTAAATGATACAATCTGCGAAGTGGGAAATGTAATAATCAATGGAGTTAAGTTAATTACCATCAATTCCGAATCGACCGAAATAGCTGACATCCAGAAGACTTTACAAGCGGTGGGCTTGACCAACTACGAAAACATAAACTACCTACAGGCCATTAAGCGGGTAATCGGTTGGATCGATAAACCACTGGCATTATAAAATGCAGGACAAACTGAGTTAAACATGGGAAAAGAAATCGAAAGAAAATTTTTAGTGAACGGCAAAATCCCGAGCTCTGTAAAAGGTTTTACTTTGCAGCAAGGATATTTACAACTGCAAAAAGAACGCTCGGTTCGGATTCGGACAATTGAATCCGCCAATAAAATCAATGGTTACCTGACAATCAAAGGCATCGGGGATGAAACCGGTGCCAGTCGCTACGAATTCGAAATCGAAATTCCGGTCCCGGACGCCAAGTATCTACTTACTCTCTGCGACCAGCCATTGATTAAGAAAACCAGATACAATTACCCTTTTGGTGGCTTCCTATGGGAAATAGACGAGTTTCACGATGTCAATGCCGGACTAATTTTAGCCGAAATCGAATTGGAATCAATCAATCAGGAATTTGACATTCCGGATTTTATCGGCAAGGAAGTTACCGGCGAAGTAGAGTATTACAACCTGATGTTGCTTAAGAATCCTTTTACAGCCTGGAAATAGTTAATCATTAGATGTTAGTCGTGAATACCAAATTTAGATTTTTTCTTCTGTGATCAATTTTTATCCTAATTTTACTCGGATTACCTGGCCCGCTAGTTTTGTTTTGTTATCGACATCCACTGACAACTTTGCCAAACCATTCCTGCAAGCCAACAGGTCCGGATGAAACCAAAATTATTAAATAGGAATTATTATGCAATTATTTAAAAAAACCAAAAAGCTGGAATTAAAAATGGATGAATTTCTGGATACTGTGAGTGAGGCCGGAATCATTTTCCAGGAAGGTATCAAACATTATCTAAATAATAAAACTGATCGATTTGAGAATCAGATAAAAAAAATCCGGCAATTCGAAAACCGGGCTGATAATCTACGGCGGGTAATCGAACAGCAATTATATACCGAGACCCTGATCCCCGAATCTCGTGGTGATGTTCTGGCATTACTGGAAACGACCGACAATGTAATCAATCAGGCCAAAGAAACTTTGTTAGAATTCTCGGTGGAAAAACCACAGGTACCACAAGTTTTTCACGAGGAGGTGCTCCATCTCACCGACCATGTAGTTCATGCTGTCGATGAGATGACTAAAGCAATCCGCGCGTTTTTTAAGGATCCCAAAGCAGTTCGCAATTATACCCATAAAGTATATCATTATGAAAGTGAAGCAGACCGGGCTTCCGAACACCTTAAACGGGCAATATTCAGCAGTGAAAAACTGACTCTGGCGGAAAAAATACATTTACGGTATTTTGCCCTCCACATTGACACAATTGCTGATCGAGCCGAAGATGTAGCTGATCGTCTGGGTATTTACACTATCAAACGATCGATCTGACCCATGTTATTGCTTTTATACCTTTCCGGTGGTCTATTTCTGGGCTGGTCGCTAGGTGCCAACGATGCTTCTAATATCTTTGGAACGGCTGTCAGTACTCGAATGGTGAAATTCCGTACGGCTGCCATCATTGCCAGTCTGTTTCTGATCCTGGGAGCTGTCATATCCGGTGCCGGTACCAGTCAAACTTTGGGAGAACTGGGCTCCATCACCATGATTGCCGGCGCCTTCATGGTTGCGCTGTCAGCGGCCTTTACCGTTTTATGGATGACACGACTGGGACTGCCCGTATCAACATCACAAGCGATTGTAGGATCCATCATTGGCTGGAATCTTTTCGCAGGAAATTCAATCGACTTTTATGCCCTCTCCCGAATTGTGTTTACCTGGATTTTCAGTCCGATTCTGGCAGCAATTTTTGCCTGGTTGATTTATCTAATTGTCACCAAATTATTTTCAGTCGCCAGAATTCATCTATTTCGATTGGATTCTTATACCCGAATCAGTTTAATCGCAGTTGGCGCGTTTGGAGCATATTCACTGGGGGCCAATAATATTGCCAATGTAGTTGGGGTGTTTATCCCGGTTGTTCCTTTCACTGACATTGAATTCGTCGGGATCACGTTCAACAGTGCCCAGCAATTATTTTTGCTGGGCGGAATTGCGATTGCCGTTGGTATTTTCACTTACTCCAAAAGGGTAATGCTGACCGTTGGCAAGGGGTTGGTAAAATTAAATCCACAGACAGCGCTGGTTGTTGTTCTATCGCAAGCCCTGGTGCTATTCCTGTTTTCTTCTCGGGGATTGGAAGGCTGGCTGGCAGCGCACGGGCTACCCACCATTCCCTTGGTGCCACTTTCCAGCTCACAAGTTGTAATCGGAGCTGTGATAGGAATTGGTTTAGCCCACGGTGGAAAAGGCATCCAGTATCGCATTCTGGCGCGGATCGCTTCAGGCTGGGTCTCCACACCCGTCATAGCCGCGATAATCACGTTCTTCGCGCTATTTGTACTACAGAACGTCTTCAACCTGAAAGTGTATTGATTGGGCAGATCACAGTTTCAGCGATTCAACCGATTTGCTGAAAATGACCCAAGTGGAGACCCAAAACTCCTCAATTTCGGTCCCCTCCAAGCTCCAGTCGCAATGCGCCTAATTGAGTGTTAAATAAATCATAATATTGGTACTTTTAAAATGAACAGCCCGAATAGGTTTTCTATTCGGACTGTTTTATATTTTCCGAAATAAATCGAGCCTTTAATTCCAATTCAATACCTATTGGTATTGTCATAGGATTCAAACTAATAATTAAAAAGACGCTGTCGATACCTGTTATGAATAAATATCTTCTAAAATCTTTAATGGCGCTATTGGGAATCTCAATAGTGATAACCGCCCAACCACTTGATCTGACAGATCAAATATCCCCCATGTTTATCATTCCAAACCAGCAGGAAGGCTATGGTGCCGGAAAACGGCAATTGGCGCAACCGAATGATCTGGAAATACTGTTGGACGGGTCGCTATTGATCAGTGACATGAAAAATAACCGCATCCAGTATTTTTCTGCAAAGCAAGCTTTGAAAAAATCTATTACCGCCTGGCAACTAAACCTGGATAATTTTGAAATAATTCCCACCGGGATTGCACGCGACGACAGCGGTTTTATTTACATTTCCTTGGAAGGAGCGGGAAAAATTATTCGTTTTACTCCACAATTACAATTTGATCAGTTCATTGGTACTCCCTGTGAAATATCAGCCGAGGAATACTACAAACAGAAAAACCAGACCTGCCTCATAAATCCCCAGGGAATTATTGTCAGTAACAGAGGTGATGTCTTTGTTATCGATATGGCAAAGGAAGTTTTTACCGAAGGGAAAAAACAAAATTTTGGTTTTAAAAAATTCCGGAAGATCATTGATAGCGGGATCACACACTATATATTTGATCAGGATTTTGCTAAAACCCAGGAAATCACGACTATTATGCGCAGCAGCGATGGAATGGCAATTTCCGAGTCGCAGGAATTACTGTTTATCGCTGAAGAAAAACCGGAGAAAAAAGTCTTTGGCAACATACACAAGAAATGTTTTATAGCCGTTTTCGACCTTGCAACCGGAAAATTTAAAAATCGGTTGATCGGTGTATCAAAACGGCAAGGAAAAATCATCAACGGCTATTTTGATGATTCTGTCAGAGGACTTTGCGTTCAGGGTTCTTTACTTTTTGCGGTTGCTGGAAAACAGGGCCAAGTTTATGTCTTCAACATTAATACTGGCGAAGCGTTGGCTAAATGGGGCACACCAGCGCCCTATTATTGCGATGCTAAATCGAAATGCAAATTTGATGGCATTAATTATAATGAGCCATCCATCATAACGGGTGAAGCCCTACCTCATCTGATGAACAATTGGGAAAAAAATGAACTTGCTTCCCCAAATGCAGTATCGGTTACCCAATTTAAAGATGGGCGGCGTCGACTGGCAGTGATCGATCAATGGAATTCACGAATACTGGTTTATAATCTTGATCTGATATACAGCTTAATAGATTAATTTTTCAATTTTTCAGTGGATTTTGTGCATCCAGGCTAGAGTATATAGATAATCAGAACTGATAGATAATAATCGTTACTGGGGAATATTTTTTCGATTCAATAGCTTGGATTGATGTTGTTTATTCTCTGCCAGGGTTTTTATTCCCTGTAACATTTTCTTTTCCATTACAAAAGCAATCGGCTCAATTATAGACGGTCCATAAATCAGTGCATTTACGAAGCCCGGGCCGTAAGCATAACGTCCGCGTGTAATTAATTTAGTAGTCGTATTATCAATTTTCAGTAAATAGAAGGTCCAAGTTAGATTTGCTGTAATCTCATTCCCGGCTGGTTGAGCTGGACCAACCAGATTGCCACCATGTAATACAAACCAATAGTACCGGCGAATGGAACGGACGGATAATGGTGGTGCTTTGGGGTGGAGATAAATCTTATCGGTTGGTCGCATGAATTGAAATTCATTGAGTACACGGTCAACATTAGTAATGTCGCAACCCATCAAATTTTCCAAACCCTGATAGGAGTAGAATCCACCACGCTTCTGCCCTATCTGGACGATCCAGGGCCAGACGGCAGATTGAGGAGCGTTAATGGTGATTGCATGGGTATAACTCCAAACCGGCTCGGCTATCAATTCATCACCAGGTAGATAGCGTTTAATTTCCTCCGGGCTGGCACCCCAGACGATACGCCAATCGCGCAGCCAGGGAGCAGCGATATTAAATATTATTGACCCAGCACCGGCTACATTTTCCCAGACTGAAGGTGTAACACCACAGGAATTGTTTTCAATAAAGTCGGCTTCAGTAAAATACATAAAATCTGAAAAATTGCGAGGTGGCATGTCATTTTGGAAACCT
>JABMPO010000120.1 GCA_013203015.1 Fidelibacterota bacterium | reverse complement strand
GTGATAGAGCATGGCAATCAGGGCGGAAATGAAAATGATGGATGGAAAAACTCGGAAGGCAAAATTCATTAAAGGACCTTCCACGACCCCGGCCCCGAATGATTTAAACAGAAAATCACTACCCGCATCGGAAAAGCTCAACAGCTTCTTGATTACTTTATCCACGAGACTGAAGAAAGGCTTACCAATTGGTGTTTTAAGGATAAATAATGCGAATAAGAGTTGTAGACTCAGTCCACCAAAGACCAGGCGCCAGGGAATCTTACTGCGATTGTTTGACATTCCATAAGCAATGGCCAAAAGGGTAAAAAGTCCTAAAATACCAATATAGCGTTCCATTATTCCTCCGGAGGTTCGTAACAATTTCGACAACGGGCTTCGTACATATCAGCTTCACCTACCACCACCTGGGCTGAATCTTTGGTGAGCCGCTGGGTAAAGTTGGCGGGATTGCCACAGACCATACAGATTGCCTGTAATTTATTTAAATAATCCGCTTCGCACATGAGGTGCGGCATGGGGCCAAAAGGTACCGCGCGGAAATCTTTATCAAGTCCGGCCACAATTACCCGTTTCCCCCGCAGAGCCAGGGTCTTGCAAATATCAACCAGATCATCAGTGAAAAATTGGGCTTCATCAATACCGATTACCTGAGCCCGTTCGCTTAGGGGTAATATTTCGCTGGCATGACTTATTATATGCGATTCCATTTTTAACTGATTATGCGAGACGATGTGATCCTCGCTGAAGCGCACATCGATCTTGGGCTTAAAAATAGCAGTCCGCAGGCGGGCTATTTCGGCTCTCCTAAGCAGGCGCATTAATTCTTCTGTTTTCCCACAAAACATACTGCCGCAGATTACTTCGATCCAGCCGGTTCCCAGTGTTGAATTAGTCATAATATTAACGTGATGATATGATTAATGAAGCTGTTTTTCAATGATATTAGCGCGGGCATTATCAGTATAATTTAATCAATTGCTATTGTTGTCTCGGCATTGCTATCGGTAATTGATCCCTCTGATACCATGATAATAGTAATATCAGATTTAATAGTCTATAATTAATTACCTTTGTCAGAATATTCTGCGGCTTGCAGCAGGGAACTTCATTTCTTGACCATTAAAAAAGAGTCGATTTTTGTCCGCAGGATATCGATTGCCACTTTATTCTTACCACCTTCGGGGATAATCAGGTCGGCGTATTCTTTGGATGGTTGGACAAATGATTCGTGCATGGGGCGAACAGTGGAAATATATTGATCGATTACAGATTGCCGATTACGGCCACGCTTATTAATGTCCCGGGTCAGTCGGCGAATGAAGCGAATATCAGGAGGGGTTTCAACATAGATTTTGATATTCATCAGGTCTCTGAGCGCCTGGTAATGCAGGACCAGAATTCCTTCCAATACAATTACCTGATGGGGTTCAACCCGCTCACAGGACTTTTCGCGCATATGCAAAGTGAAATCGTATTTCGGCAGCTCAACCGTATTTCCTCTAAGTAATTCGGTGATCTGGCTTTGGAACAGGTCTATATCAATGGCGGCTGGATGATCGAAGTTTTGCTGCTTTCGTTCTTCGAATGGTAAATGAGCAAGATCGCTATAATAGGCATCCTGCTCAATTACGATTACTTCACCGGCGCCATAGGCCTGCATCAACCTCCTGGCTATGGTAGTCTTGCCCGACCCGGTACCGCCAGCGATACCGATAATTATGGGCTGTTTTATCATTTCAGGCTTTCCTTGTCAAAGGCGTCCGGCAATAGTTCGGTACTGGTGGCTGTGCGATTCAGGCCGGTTTCATCAGCAATGTACACCGGAATAGCGCCACATAATTCCCAGATTACCTGTCGACAAGCGCCGCAGGGTGATCCCCCATCCCGGGTAGCCACGGCCAGTGCCTTGAATTGCTGATGTCCTTCGGATAGGGCACGAAACAAGGCAACTCTTTCCGCACAGCAGGCCAGACTGTAACTGGCCGATTCCACATTACAGCCGCCGATAACTGATCCGTCGGCGGTTAAAACAGCAGCTCCAACACGATAATTTGAATAGGGAGCGTAAGCTTTCTGGCGCATATCGTTAGCGGTTTTGATTAATTGTTTAATTATTTCTTCCGGCATAATTGATCCTCTTATTAATAACGCTCAAACCGCAGGGTCCTGAAAATACGATCTAAGAGTATTCCAGTCAAAAAACCACCAATATGAGCAAACCAGGCCACACCCCCGGTGGTGTCAATTCCCAGTGTGCCCATTCCATTGGTAAGCTGAGTTAAAAACCAGATACCTAAAACGATGAATGCGGGTACCCGGATGGTAGTGAAAAAAAACAATAAAAACACGAAGACATGGATCTGAGCCCGTGGATATCTAAACATGTAGGCACCGAGTATTCCGGCAATGGCGCCGCTGGCTCCGATCATTGGAATAGTGGAATGAATATTCAAAATTATTTGCGCCAGTCCGGCTCCGATCCCGCACAACAGAAAAAATACTGCGAACCGACGATGCCCGAGACCGCTTTCTACATTGTCACCAAAAATCCAGAGGAACAGCATATTAAACAGCAAATGGCCGATCCCACCGTGCATAAACATAGAGCTGAAAATGGTAATAAATGGACTGTGAGGTTGAGCGTCCAGCCGGATGGGACGCCGGGTAATGTGTTGCAGACTTAATTCGTGATCACCGATTATAGTAGCATTGTCAATGCCGATGATTTTGGCGGGTATTAACCCAAAACTCAAATTGAATTCATATTCTGCCCGGGGGTTCAGGCTTAGTTGGAATAAAAAAATTATTACATTTAGAGCAATGATGACATAGGTTACATATGGTTTTAATATACTGGGATTATCATCGCGATAGGGAAAAAACATCAGTTGACGGTAAAATCGATTTTTTTAACGGTGTTATTGCCAGCCCGGTCAGTTACCGAAAAAATAATTTCATGGGGCCCGGGATTCAATGGTACGTCCAGCGTATAACTCATTTCTTTCAGCAGTGGTTGATAAGCGAATATTTGTAATTCTCCGTCCAGCATTAAAAACAGATTAGCTTCGCTTGCTTCAATTCCGGACAATTGATCAACAAATTCTGCTTTCAGAGTTTCCAGATCCTGATAATGATAATGCCCGCCCTGGGCGGGAAATGTTGAGATTACTACTGGCGGGGTCGTATCCTGCAAAATGGCGACTGCCTCCATGGCAGTGAGTTTCGCGACCATTGTTTGTCGTTGCGGGTTGTGCCTGGTGGGCAGGAATTTCCATTCATTTTTGGAATTGAGAAAATAGAGGGCGAAACGGTCGAAATTCTGATATTTATCATCGTAGCGAATGGCAACCCGAATTGAATCGCGAATCGGAATATCGAAAGGTAACAGACGGTATATTTGCGATAATCGCACACCTTCAGGGATTGGGATCGGTTCGGTCACGGTTTCAATCCAGACTGCGGTGGTATCATAAAACGATGTTGGTAGCAGCTGGAGCGAACATTTTCGGTCGTCAGCTATTATGGCAGTGGATTTCCCAGGCAGGGCTACGCCACCCTGATAAGGAATTCGGATTTCCCGAGGTGGAATATCATCGATTTGTATTATTATATCAGAGATGGCACTCAATGTCATTGGTGCTAACATTTCCGAGAGAAAGACGTTGGGTTGTACCCTGGTCATTGGTACCGGCCGGTCATTCAATGGGCTGCGCAGAGCGACCTGCGGCTGCAAGCGGGTGTATTCGCTGGTATTCACTTGCAGGAAAATTCCAGAGTTGACCTGTGATATTTCCAGTTCGAAATTGGTTTGGTAAGCATCCTTTCCAACAACTAGTTTATCCCAGTGGAAAGGATAGGAGGCGGCGCCCATTTTATTGTTACCGAAAAATTGTAAAATTCGATTATTGGCCGCTTTGCGTGCTATTGTCAGTTCCAACCCGCGGGTTAATTTTTTAATCTTCAGCGGCTGTACCTGCTGGTCGGCATAGCCGAAGGGCGTAAAACTGTAACAGGTCGCTGATGTTATGGGGATCAATGTCCCTTCCGGTTCAACATTGAAAACCAGGTAAGATTCATTTTGATCTACCAGTCGCGCCTTAAGTCTTACCGGCGGTAATGAAAATAGCGTACCCTTAAGCAGGGACTTGTTGCCGGCTGCATCACTTACTTCAATTTGCAGTTCATGATGGCCAGGAGTCAATTTTATGCGCCCGGTCAAGTTCTGACTATGGACCGAAATAGGCGGGTTTTCCGGGCTCGTGAAAAGCAGATGGTAATCCTCGCCAAACAAGCGTTGGCGGCGGTGATTTTCGGTGTTTTTTACCAGTCCTTCCTGATCATAAAACAGGGAATCATATTGAATTTGGAACAATACCGAACCATCCAACAACAGTCGAATCTGATAAACATTGTATTTAAAGCGGATTCCCTGAATCCGATCATGGGTTTTAAGACTGAGGCCGATTGCGCCAATACAATTGATGGTATCCGGCAAATGGTAAACACCGCTGATATTGCGGAAAGTGGGAAATGTGCGCGGCAGTGGACTGGCATTGATCAGGGTTCCGCGCTCCAATGGCGTTATTTCGAGGGCTTCAATAACCGGCGAAAGTTTATCAACGAGGGGGAAACCATTGCGCTGAGGGTTCAGGGTCACATCGTTGGAATCGCGCAGTTCGAAATGGATGTGGGCTGCCATTGATCCGCCGGTGTTGCCGCTGTAACCGATTATGGCATTGCGCCGCACTGGAAACTCAACGGGTTGGAACTGCAACTGGACATTATACGAATTATTTTTTTGCTGCTGATTTTTTAATACTTCTTCCAGCAAGGGCGATAATTGCTGGAGGTGGCCGTAAACGGCGGTTCGTCCATCCGTCAGGCGCAGGTATAATGCTTTCCCATAACCGTTAAAACTGGTGCTGATTTTATAGACGTAACCATCAGTGACTGCCCGAACCGGCTTACCGGTGACACCATAGGTGGAAATGTCTAATCCCATATGAAAATGGTCGTGGCGGAATTCGCCGAAATTTGATGAGAGCCGTTTACCGTTATCCGTGGGCCAGCTATAGTTCTGGGCTACTAAGCTGGAACTGAGAAGTGCAATGATCCCTATGTAATGCTGAAGTTTCATGAATGCTAAAAAGAATAGTCGTATAATTTAGATTGACTGGTTAAATCGGTCAAAGATTAAAAACGGCTAGTTAGTACCAGCCGTTTTTATCTTCGTATAAATTGTTAATTTGATTTTTCCCGGAGAGTTTTCTTCAATTCTTCAAGTTCTTTTTTAAGATTGTCGACATCATTGCGAAGGTCGTCATCGAAAGGAATGCAATCAGGATGCTTACCGCCAACCCGGGGTTTTTTGAAATAATAGCCGCGCATATCCGTATCAAAATGTTCAAAATCCTGATCGAAATCATGGTCATCCAGGAAGGTAGCTCCTCGGGAAAACCAGGTCATTTTTTGTGGTGATTCGGATTCACCCAGTTTGACTCTGAGATTCTTTTCCTTGCGATCTCGAATAATGTTTACCTTAACCATGGTTTCCGGTTCATAGCGGTGGATTACCCGTTGCAATTCCGTGGTCGAGGAAATATTGGTATCATCAATCTTGAGTATGATGTCGCCGGCTTTCAGTTTGGCGGTTTTAGCGGGACTGTCGTCAATGACCTCGGAGATTAATACACCGCCGTCATGTTTGATGCCAAAGTGTTTTCGTAATTGATCGGTCAATGATTGAACTTTTACGCCTAGCCAGCCTCCTTTTTCCGGTTGCAAACACTTTTGGTCAAAATCAGCAAAATGAAAATCATCCATGGTGATATTGAGTTTCGCCAATTTATCCTTGATTGCTTGGTCATGGATACTACCGATAGGAATTTCCATTTCTTCGATTTCGCCATCGCGATTAATAATGATTTTTAGTGTGCTGTCACTTTCAAATCTTTCAATCTTGATTGTTTTTTCATTGTTGTCGTCATCCAGAGTAATTATTTTTTTCACGACAGTTTGCGCCTGAATCAAGCCGATACATAATATTAGTGCGATTAACAGTCTGGGCATGTTGCCTCCATAATTGATGGCGTAAATACGTTAAAACGGACAATTAGTTCCTGTTTAGTCCTGTGATATTTGACACTGTTAGAAATTTGCGCTATTGCAAAATACCCGGTAGCGGTTAAATTCCCCATTATTGTAAACTGCCGGAGACGGGAAAAACATCAATTTTTTAAAAAAAACAAGGAGTAGATCGTTGTGATGAAATCAATCAAAAGTATATTAGTAATCAGCCTGTGCCTGGGACTAGTTCTGCCGGTCTTCGGACAGTCGCTGGAAGAAACATTGGAAACCATGGCCAAGGAAAATGCCAAGGGCTATCTTGGTCCGGTGGTAACTGCTTTTGGCCTAGGTGTCAACTCGGGTACCTTTCATACTGCCAAATCCCATAGTTTACTGGGCTTTGACTTCAAGCTGGGTGTATCCATGACAATGGTAGAAGATGCCGGTACTGAGTACAATTTCGCCGTACCCGATGTTGATATTGATTTTGATGTCAGTGGGCATAGTGTAACGCTTAATCCCAATGATGTCTATGAAACTGATCGCACCTCGGCCACATTCTTTGGTGCTAATGAGAGTTATGATATCGAGGTTGATGAAACGGCAGCAATTGATCTAATTGCCCAGCAGATTTCAACCAGTTCCGGTGGTCTGCTTTCGGTTCAGGATGTTAAAGATCAGCTTGGCACCGAGATCTCTAGTGCCATATCCCAGAATGTCCCGGCTATCAAAACACCAGTAGGTTTTGATCTGCCCGCGTTTCCCATGGTTATGCCTCAGTTTTCATTGGGACTGCCCATGGATATAGAACTGACCCTGCGTGGTTTTCCAAGTGCCGATTTAGGTGACGCTGGTGAGCTGTCCTTTTTCGGTTTTGGCGGTAAAATCGGTCTCAATCAATTCGTCCCAGTGCCGATTCCTTTCCTGCCCCGGGTAGCGGTCGGTTATTACATGACTAGCCTGAAAATTGGCGATATGTTGGAATCTAATCACAGCATAGCCACCCTGCAGGTTAGCAAGAGTATTCCGTTTATCACTGTCTATGGTGGTTTTGGACTGGAGAGCTCCGACATGGATGTGAGCTATACCTATACTGATGAACTGACAGGTACGACAATTCCGATCGCTTTTTCATTGGAAGGCGACAATTCATTCCGGACCATCGTTGGTATGCGCTTGAAGCTGGCAGTCATCAGCATTAATGCGGACTACAACATTGGCGAATATCCGGTTGTTAATCTGGGCGTTGGTCTGACATTACGCTAAATACAATTAGGTGATAAAGATAGTGTAGAGTGGTTTAATACCTCTTTTATCTATCGGTTGATATCAATGAGGGACGGGTTCGCCGTCCCTCATTATTTTACGGCCACGGCAATGGTCTGAACGTCTTCCCAGGTTTTGCTGGATAATCGGTCGCGGACGCTGAATTTTAAAATGTATAAACCAACCCGCACTCGTTCACCGTTTTTGTTATTTCCGTCCCAGGTAAGAATTCCTTCGCCGGCTACGGGGATATTCCAATAAGGTGCCACGATGCTGCGCCCCAGCGTATCAAATATTTCCAGCTTAACGATCGCCAGCTCAAATGGCAGTTGATAATGGATCGTTAATTGGTTGGCCGGGTTGGGATCTAAGGGGAAAAAAGGATTAGGGGTGTAAGCTACCGAGCCCCGGTCATAACGGGTTTCAGTAAAGATACTGTTTTTGCGGCCGGGTGTGGCTCCAGCAACAGCAATCGAAATATGCCAATTGCTGGATTTATTACTTATTAACTGGGGGCGCAATTTCTCACAACTGCGGTATTGCTCCAATGTCCAGTCCTGATCATAGATGAGCGAATCGATTAGCATTCCAGTATTATCGAAAATGTATATGGCATCAGCAGAATTGTTAAGGGTAGGCCAGGATGTCTCCGGAACTATTAATACACCAGTAATGGGAATATCCGGTAGATAAGAAGAATCCGGACTTATTAAAATGTAAGAATCTGCAGTAATTTCAACTGCGGGCATTCGGCGTATGGTTTTACTGTTGTCACTGATACCCCAATTTTTCAGATTAATCGATTGGAAGCTGTACAATTCCACAAATTCTGTTTTACCGGACGCGGGCTGTGCTAAGAATTCGTTGATCTGCAGCGTGCCAAAAGGGTAGCTGACCTGAATTGTATCGCTGGCCAAATTATTTATTGTATCCTGATCACCGGGTACGACAAAACGCAGATGGAGGTAATGTGGTCCCGGGGTAAAACCACCAATTTCCAAACTGATCAGCAGCGTGTCCCGGGGAGCTAGTAAAGGAACTACCGCTGTTAGAATCGGGGTGTTATCTGCGCTTATTTCAAGTGCTGATGAAAAGGGCGTAATTCCGATATTTGCAACGGCCAGATGTAGTGTTACGGTTTGATTTTCGCAGGGATAAACAGGTGTGTGCCAGGTCGAGTCGGGGATAATAGCACCATCGGTGGACAGGGGTTGCAGACTGTTAATCCGGCCCGGCGTGCCGAGCGAATCACGACTAAAACCCCAGTTAGCGGCAGCTTCAACTGCCAACAGTTCTATTTTTTCCCAGGAGTAGCCAGCCGGGGCAGCCTGATTCCAACCTACTATTGAAACTGTATCACCGTGCTCGTTGCATAGAAAAAGTGAATCTGCAGTGTTCCCCAGAATATTGCCAATCGTGGTGGTACCAACGTAAATAATTATTGAACTGTCCGGGATGATATCCTGGTACATAATTCCATCGTAATCACCTTCCACAATTACTGCAAAAGCACCGGCTGCCAAACTAATATCCGCTGTCTGATCGGTAACCAGAAAATTATCGGTTGCTGAAATATCTTTAATTGACCAATTGGTCAAAATAACAGTAGTGTCTGAGTGATTAAAAATTTCGACAAACTCATTAGGTGAATCAGATCCGGCGGGATTATACATGACTTCGGTAATCATTACCTGCCCCGACAGCACAAAGGTCGACAACACATATACTATTACATATTTCATAGCAACCCTGTAAATAATTAAATGACAGGAGATTTTACACTAGCGGAACTAAAACGTCAATAAGAAGAGTGTTTTTATGAAAAATAAAATCCCAAATTGTTATTAGGTTCAGTGCTGGTCGATAAAAGCCTGGATATTCTTCTTTAAAATAGCGCGGGTTTTGCGATAGACCGGTAAATGTGCTGGATTTTTTTCCCAACCTTGAAATGGGTCTTCGATACTCCAGTGAATTTGTTCAGCCAGCCCCGGAAAGGACGGGCAGGCGGCCTGGGCATTATCACAGACGGTGATGACAATATCAATACCGCTGTACAGGTAGATATCAATGGGATCTGAGGTCTGGTTATAAATATCAATATCGAGTTCATTCATGACTTCGATTGTCAGGGGATGAACCCGGCTGGGATTTGTGCCAGCGCTGAAAACATCGAAGCGATCACCAGCCAAATGCCGTAACAACCCTTCAGCCATCTGGGATCGGCACGAATTGCCGGTGCAAAGAAATAATACTTTTGGTCGATTTACCATGGGATAAAATTCCGTATCATTGCAGTTGAAAGTCAATGATTACCGCCCCCCACCCATCCAATAATAGGTTGAGACAAAGGGGTGGTGAATATGGATATTTTATTTTAGCTTACAGCAGGTAATTATAGTCTACAAGTCCTGTGTAATGAAAATAAACAATCCGACTCTTAAGCGCCTTAGAAGACATTTACGAAACAATCCAACCCCGTGGGAACATAAGTTATGGCAACACTTGAAGGGTCGGCAGTTGGATGGTCTTAAATTTCGTAGACAAACAAGTATTGGGAAATATATTGTGGACTTCTATTGCCCGGAAAATAAACTGATAGTGGAAGTTGATGGTGGTGGTCATTTCTCTCAGAAACAAAAACAGTCTGATCAACTTCGGCAAAAAGAACTGGAAAATGAAGGGTTTATTGTACTTAGATATTTGAATACTGATATCGATGAAAATATTGCAGCCGTGCTTGATGATATAAGCCAGCGATGCAGCAGTAAAAATTGAAATATTACCTCCTCCAACCCCTCCTATTATAGGAGGGGACAAAGGGGTGGTCAGAAATACTAAATATGTAATAATGTTTTGTGTCGCTAAACCGGCCTAAATTTCAGGTCGATGTCACGTTCAGCCGATAGTAATCTGGGACCACTTTTCAGTCAGCCGCTGGAGTCAACCAACGGCCTTACGGTAGCTGACCTCAACCGCTACCTGTCAGCCGTCCGCAAATTGGATGATCTGCCAGCCGGTGTTGAGCTTGTGGAGGGGGTGTATCTGGGGGACGGTCTGGGTGGTTTGAAATTGTTACCGGATGCGACCGTGGATTTAATTATCGCCGATCCGCCTCAATCACCCTGGGAAGGCACCGATCTTAAAGGCAGCCAGATGACTTTAAGTGAATATTATGAGTGGAATCAGAACTGGCTGAAAGAGAGCCGGAGAGTACTTAAAGAAAGCGGGTCAATTTACTTGTTTAGCCACTGGCGCTACTCCGGAATGTATCAGGCCCTCTTGAGTGAGGTTTTTAATGTCCAGACCCGGATTAGTTGGCAGTTTTTAAATAGCGGTGCCGACCGTACCAATCGTGGCTGGCGAAACGCCCTGGGCGATATCTGGTTTGCCAGCAAAACCGGTAAATTTTATTTTCACAATCGTCAGATTGAAACGGAAGATTTCCGCGATAAATTACCCGGATCAAATTTTTGGGGTGATATTGTCGATTTTCAGCGTGAAACTCCGCCCCAACTGAAAGGTGAAAAACCGGCGGCAGTTTTGAAAAGGGTTATCCAGGCTGGCACCGCCAAACTTAACTGGATAGTAGATCCGTTTATGCGCAGCGGGACAACCGGTGTTGTGGCGAAAAAGATGGGGCGACGATTTATCGGATTTGAGGTAAATCGGGACCAATTACTGCTGGCAATGAAAAGAATCGACCAGGGCTGATAATTGTTTGTCAATCAGAAATAACTTATTTGATAAAGGTAAATAATGTCATTATTCGAAGCTATTAAAAAAGATATGTATGCTGCCATGAAAAGCGGTGATAAAATAAAGGTGACCGAGCTGCGGGTTGCCCTGTCGCGCCTGAAGGATAAAAGGATCGCCACCAGATCCGATTTAAGTGCGGCAGACGAACTGAAAATCCTGCAAGCACTGGTTAAACAGCACCAAGAATCGATTGAATCATATACGAAAGGTGGCCGACAGGATCTGGTCGATATCGAGCAGGCCGAACTGGCCCATATTGAACATTACCTGCCCCAGATGTTATCGGAATCTGAAATCCACGATCTGGTAAAAGCAGCGATTGCCGAAACCGGAGCCACCGGAATGCAAGCTATTGGCAAGGTCATGCCGCTGGTCATGCCGCTCGCCGCCGGACGAGCGGATGGCAGACTGGCTCAGGGTATTGTAAGGGAATTATTAACCTGAAATGATTTTATTTATCGATGGACTGGCACTGTTTATTTTGCTGGTTTTGGCAATCATTGGCTACCAGCGGGGTTTCGTGGAAGAATTAGGCCGCCTGCTGGGTTTATTTCTGGCAATGTTGGTAGCGTTGAGATTATATCTGCCAATGGGAAATCTGTTGATTGGGCGAACCGACTGGGATGGGAAGTTTGTCCTGACCCTATCTTTTATTATGATTTTCCTGCTGATATTATTTCTGCTGCGCTTAGTAACCCGTATGATCCAATTGATGATTTTATCCCGGAGCATCAAGTTGGCAGACCGCCTGCTGGGTTTTATATTCGGGTTTGGTAAAGGCAGCTTAATTATGATACTAATTGTTTGGCTGCTGGCCGCGGCGCCAGCAAAATCCTGGGTTGGAACCATTCAGCATGAGTCGCGGCTGTACTTAAAATTTGAGTCCGGAGGCAACCTGATCGTACAATTATTCAGTTTGGAAAAGAATCTTCATACCGGGCAGAAAGTGTTGCGGAAATTTGTCAGTGATGATGCACAACCCCGGCAGCAATTAATAAAAACGACAGAATCGGTGGATTGATGGGACGAATTTCCCGTGAAATAATTGAACGAATCAATGATACTGCTGATATCGTGGATGTTGTTTCACAATATGTAGACTTGAAAAAACGGGGGCGAAATTATTTTGGGTTATGTCCTTTCCACCATGAAAAAACAGCTTCGTTTAGTGTAGCCCCGGACAAGAATATCTATCATTGTTTTGGCTGTGGGGTGGGCGGTTCGGCGATTAATTTTCTGATGGAGTTTGAGAAAATCAGTTTTGTGGAAGCGGTAAAAAAGCTGGGTGACCGTTATAATATCACCGTTGAGCTGGAGCAGGATGGAACTTCTCGTGAATTTTTCAGCCAATTATACGAATTGCAGGAACTGGCCGCTCAGCGTTATGTCAGTGTTTTATTTTCAGCACCGGGAAAACCGGCGCTGGAATATTTGACTGGTCGGGGGTTATCGGAAGAATTGATCAGGACTTTCCGGCTGGGATTCGCGCCTGATAAATGGGATGATTTAGTTAATAATACCCGCTCAAAACAATATTCGGATGATGTTTTAGAGAAATCGGGCCTGTTCACCAAATCTGATAAAGGCCGGTTCGACCGGTTCCACAGCCGTATCATGTTTCCGATCATGAATCCGGCCGGCAAGGTTATCGCTTTCGGCGGTAGAGTCTTTAATGCCGAGGATCCGGCGAAATACCTGAATTCACCGGAAACGCCGCTCTATCATAAAAGTGATGTACTGTATGGTCTGCACCACACCAGAGCTGCAATTCGCGCCCAGGAAACGCTGGTGCTGGTGGAAGGCTATATGGATTTATTAGCATTGTATCAGGCCGGAATTAAGAATGTCGTTGCCGTTTCGGGGACAGCCCTGACCCAGCGGCATGCCGCCCAGATTCGCAAGGTAGCTCAAAAAGTCTTTCTGGCCTATGATGGTGACGATGCCGGAATTGGCGCAACTCTGCGCAGTGGCTACACCTTGTATCGCGGGGGTGTCGAGCCCCAGGTGATTCCCGTTCCCGGCGGTCAAGATCCCGATGACTGGGTTCGCTCCGACAAAGGGGCGGCCTTCAAGGCGGCCCTGAAACAACCATTGCGTTTGGTCGATTTTCACATCCAGGTTAAAAATGCTGCTGATCTCAGGGGCATTGAACGCTCGCAGTTCGTCAGCGATTTGTTGAAGGAAGTGGGCTCAATCGAGGATGGCATTCTGCGTAATGAAATT